>JAGHYT010000074.1:0-22414 GCA_017743535.1 Chloroflexus sp. | reverse complement strand
AGGTCTTGCAACGATGCGTTTGACAACAACGTAATCGCAGGCACCAGTAACCATGTCCACGCTTCTGGTGTCAATGGCCGTACCATTTGCCATGCGGCTGCTAATTGCGCGATTGCACCGAGCACCATCGAAAGGTTCTTCAGCCAATAATGACGGGCCCAATGACCAAAGTTGTGTAGTGTCAGTGTGACTTGCCACAGCAAGGTCCATTCCAGTACCCCTAACCACCAGCCGAGCAGCGAGAATAATCCCATTGCGATCACCCAGCGGATGAAGGCACCTTGCCGCGACACGAGTCCTTGCACGAGCGGTCGATCCGGTTTGTTCAGGCGATCCTCGGCCTCACCGGCCAATTGGTTAGAGATGCAAAAGCAGATGCAGTAGAGCCAAAAATAGATAGCACCCCAGAAAATGAGATTTGGCAAGGTGCTCCAATTGAGCTAATCACTGTGCCAGGCCGCCAGTAAGAAGAGTAATCCTGGAATGACCGTTGCTGAAATGTCGTACCGATTGAATCGCCAGTGGAGAATGATTTCAGAGCGGATAATGGAGAGCCAGCGGAATGATTTGATAGCCGGAAAACTGACTGAAGTGTGCATTGTTGGCTCCTGAAAACGTGAAGTGTTGCTCTTAGAATACATCGTAGATGATACTAGCTGTACAATGTTTTTTCAACTGTTTTCAGCAATGATTTGTACGAGAATGTTTTGCCAAAACGAATGAACTCAATCGCAACGGTCTTCTATAAAGGCGCCTATCCAACTCCTGACTCGTTTGGAGGTATATACGAGAAAGCTTTGTGCTTCCGTACCTTATAGTTTCAGGATGTTAGTCTTTCGGTAAGACACAGTAGAAACCTCTTACGATGACAATGGTACTTAACACAAAACAGATATACTTGTAAGACCGTCAACTGGTACCATTTGCTCAGCACTATAGCATAGGCGTTAGCTTGTCGATACAGAATGTTGCGAAGAGTCTATTTGTTTTTATTCTACAAAGCCGTATAATTTACGATATATCTCTGGCTAAAAAGGTTACAAACAGGGGCGCGCCATGAGTAACACACAACCGTCGCTTGAACAACTATACCGGCAAATCGTCCGAACAGTTGCCCTTGGCACGTTGATAATTGCACTTATTGCTTTCGTTGTTTCACTAGTGGCCTACCTCGTTAGCCAGAGCATTTTCATTGTTGTTATCCTGACAATCACGGTGATTACTATCATTGGTTGTAGCCTGACCCTACTTTTACTGGTCCGTAATTATCAACTCTGGCAGGCAATTGCAACGTTTGGGATCATGGTCATTAGCTGTGAGGTAGCAATTGCTATTTGGCTCCCTGAAATAAGCCTGTCTGTCGTACCATTTCTCTCTGTTATTATCTTATTAGCAGGATTGCAAGGGAACCGAGCTTTCTCAATCATCACTTTACTTGTCTGTATCGGAGCAGCAATTCCAATCATAACCTTTAACCAATCGCCTAATGGGTTGCGTATCGATCCTCTATTTAGTAACTTTTTTAGAAGCAAGCAGTATTACCGCTCTATTCATCGCCCTTTGGGCCTTCCTTGATCGCATCCTTGCCGCCCAAATGCAGGCATTGTACATTGCTGATCAGCGTGCGGAAGAGGCTGAAGCTGCTCGGAATACGGCAGAGGCTGCCCGTCAGGAGATTGAACGGCGTGCACTCGAGCAGCAACGATTGCTTGAACTGGTTGCTGTTCTTGAGTTGCCGGTATTGACGATTGACGAACGAGTTTTGCTGGTGCCCCTGGTTGGACACCTCGACAGTCGGCGGGCCGAGGCGTTGCGCCAGCGGGTGCTGAAGGTTGTTGCCGAACGTCGTGCTCAGGCAGTGATTATTGATGTTAGCGGCATCACGATTATCGACACGGCAGTTGCCAGAGCTTTGATTGATACCGCTACAGCGATTCGGTTACTCGGTGCGCGCACGCTGATCAGTGGCATTGGTCCTGCGGTGGCGCAAACGTTGGTTCATCTCAATATCGGTCTGGAAGAGGTAGTAACGGCGCCGAATCCTGAGGCTGCCCTCCGACTCGCCCGTGCTACGGTTGGTGTTTGATCGGCGCCAGAGTATACCTGGATATGACCGTATCTTCGTTTGGATGAGCGATCTCCCTCAATGATTCGTAACTTCCTGGCAATCCCCAGCAAGTTGTGGCTCACCGGGTGCCTCCTGCGAGTGAGGCCGTGTTTCTCTGCGTGAAGGCCTGTCCGAATATCTTGTCGTCACGTCCACGACGGATGAACCCTGTTAGCTCCCACACGATGGACAACCAGCCTGGCGCCGACGGCATTCCGGCTAGGGGCACGGCAGTCGTGTCCCGATAAACGACGGATCGAATCGAATAGTACCTGGCGCCGACGGCATTCCGGCTAGGGGCACGGCAGCGCCGTGCCCCTACCGATGAGATCCACCCACTAGCGCATTGACCATTCCCACGCTGCCCACCCCGCATCGCGGTCATCAGGCACACCCCGTGGACATCGTCCTGTAGGGGCGGTTTGTGAATCGCCTCTCCTCCATCGACGAATAGGGGTGCGCCAGATGCTGCCCCTGTATGGATAATCGGCGCATCGCGTCGGCATCCCGCGTAGTGACCAATGCACCCCTCCCTGGCACAGTGGCCGTCGGCGCCCCCCGACGCCACTGCTTCGCATCGGGACGGTGAGGAGCAACCGACGCTGACCGTCATGTTCTGGAATGAGATATTTCGAATGGGCGCTACGAGCCTGATCAAAAACCCGGATTTCTCATCGGGCTCGTACCGTACCCGTGTGACCATTGCGAGGGAAGTTGCCAATATTCTTGCGCTCCCGCACCCCACGTTCCCCCTTCCTCTTCCACACGGGGAGAGGAAGGGGGCCAGGGGGAAGGTGAGGGCGCCAGGCGTGCTCCGCAGCACCGGCGCTGCAACCGTCGCGGAGACGCCTGCGGTGCCTGCCAACGTTCCCCGAACCATTCTGGAGATCCATGATCGAGCCTTATCACAAGTCCAGGTGTTTGATGAGGCGCTTCGTTACTCGCCACTTCAGCCGATGCCCCTGCTGAGAACCTGATCAAAACCACGAGTTTCTGATCACCCTCTAAGTGAGAGGTGGGAGCAGATTTGGTGTACGTTCTCCAAGGCATGCTGATGCAACGAGAGGGGTTCCGTTGGAGGCGAGCGCCGCCAGAGGCGAGGCAGCGCCGGGGACATAGCGCCGCCGAAGGCGAGGCAACGCCAGGGTGAGGTGACGCCAGGTGGCACAGTGTCGCTAGGGGCGAGCACTGACGGAGGCGAGCACTGCTGGGTTGAGGCAGCGTCAGGACGAGGCAACGCCGGGGACACAGCGTCGCCAGAGGCGAGCACTGCCTCGCCCGACTACAGGTGTGCAGCCGAAACCCATCGCTCGCTGTATCAAGACAACATCCAGGGCAGATTCAGCACTCGCCCTTTCTACTCACCCCTCTTTGTTTCCTCCATTGCCACTGCCGGTCAGGGAAAGAACTCTGAAAACCCCTATCGGTTAGCTTTCTCATCCTGATGAGGGCTAGAACGGAATATCCTCATCATCAATCGGTTGTGGCTGATTCCGCGCTGGTATCTTGCTCGCTGGGGTACGAGCTGGAGGTGGAGTGTTTGCCGGGCGAGGGTTAGCCGGTGGTGGGGTACGGCGTACCGTCTCGTCAGTCGGCTCTTCGTATGATGGTTCAACATCAGGAACAGGACCACGCTCGCCTTTTGGGGAGAGAATGATCATATCTTGAGCAATGACTTCGGTGGTGTACCGGTCTTGACCGTCACGGTCTGTCCACTTGCGGGTCTGAAGGCGACCCTCGATATAAACACGGGTACCTTTGGTGAGATATTGATTGCAGATTTCGCCAAGTTTATCCCAGGCGACGATGCGGAACCATTCAGTCTCTTCGTGGGTATTGCCGTCTTTGTCGCGCCACGTGCGGTTGCTCGCCACTCGGAAGGTGGTTACAGCGCTCCCTTGTGCAGTGTAACGCATTTCCGGATCGGCGCCGAGATGACCCGTCAGTTGTACCTTGTTTAGATCCTTTGCCATGTCAACCCTCCTCGTCTCTCGTGTGTTATCGTCCCATACTGTACCGAACCGAGCGAGAGCTTTCCCGCACGATCTCGAACTATTGTGCGAATTATAGCATACGGTTCACTATGTCGTCAAGGTTTTTGCTTGAACATTTTGGGGCTTTCAGAGTTTTCCGTGTCTGGGCAGTGGAATACGCCTGCGCCATCCTCTCTAGGGCTTTGCAACGTTCTCACCGTGCTCGGTAGCGCTCATGTACAGAGCAGAATGAAGATTGAGAGAATATGGCAAGACTCCAAACTCGTCGGCAGCACGTGCGGAGGCGCACTACTTTCCGTTCCGACCGTGCGTTGCCCCCTGTTTGTTTCGCCGATGACGCCAACGCGCCCCTACCATGCGCTTACGGGAATCATCGGCGCACGACCAGGGGCCTGACTGGAGACCACTGTCCGTTGTCCACGTTGCGCCCTCCTTACATCTCTCCTCTCCCGCCTTCCTTCTCTCCCTGCTCTCCTTACGTCTGTCGGATTGGGTGAGAACATTGAAAAGCCTTAAGAGCACAATCAACAACTTGGGCTTTTGATGAGGAGCACGCTTGGCGCCCCTCACCTTCCCCCTGGCCCCCTGCCTCTCCCACGTGGGGAGAGGCAGGGGGAACGTGGGATGCGGGAGCGAAAGTACATTGGCCCCAGTTCACGCAATGGTCGCACGGGTACGGTACGTGCCCGATGAGAAATCCGGGTTTTCGATCAGGCTTCAAGAATCTTGCAAGACATCTTGACAAGCGGCAGGAAAGAATTACACTTAAGGAATGTCTTCCCTACATTATGATTCGGTCCTTATGTCGGGAGTTATTCGTGACAAGTGAGAATCAGCGTCTTCCCTCCCTGTTCAATCTGATCAGAGATACCCTCACGCCGGATACTCAACCATTTATGGCCAGTAAAGCGACGCTGGTCGATCTTAGTCACACCCTCGAGGATTGTATTCTGCGCAATCAATTACCTGCGGTGATCTTTACCGGTTTCCAGGAAAGCAGTCACTGGCGTAAAGAGACCCAACGCTACCTGGAATTGGCGAATATCGCTAGCACGATCTGTATTTTCGCTGGTGGTAAACCCCCGGTTCCGGAAGAGCGTCATATCGCAGTCACTCTTGCTGCCGATGATCCGTTGCGTCAAGAGTGGTTTCTGCTCGTGTTGACCGAATGGTTTTGTGCGGTGTTGTGTGGTCTCGACAACCAGATTCCAGTCGAAAATGAAGCCGATCGTAGCTTTGCTACCCTGCTTACCTTTCAACCCGAGGTTGTCTCGAACGTGCTCGATGCACTCATTCCGGTTGTTGAACGTTATCGGCCTGATCGGGCGGCTGAATTGGCGCATGCTCGCACCCAATTTCCCCCTCGTGCTCCGATAGGACCGTACCTTACTCAAATCGTCTCCGAGATAGTCTCCCACATGCAGCGACGTTACGACCAACAACGGCGATTGGTCGCTGAAGTACAGGCTCTTGCCGAACGTCAGGGTGCGCTCGAAGAGACCATCGCTCAGCTCGGAGCACCAGTTGTACCATTGTTTGAAGGAGTTTTGTTGCTTCCCCTAATCGGTAGTATTGATTCCCGTCGATCGCAGCATATTATGGAGCATTTGTTGTCAGGCATTGCCGAGCATATGGCCGACGTGGTGATTATCGATATTACCGGTGTGCCAATGGTCGATACGGCAGTAGCCAATCATTTGCTTCAGACAATTCGTGCTGCACGATTATTGGGCGCCCAAATTATTATTACCGGCATTCGTGCTGCTATTGCACAGACAATGATCAGCCTTGGGATTGATCTCGGTGATGTGTGTAGCCGCAGTACGTTGCGCGAAGGGATCATTACCGCGCTTGAAATGGTGGGTATGGAGATACGTGCACGGCGTTAACATGCTGGCCCGGTTAAACAAGGTATTCTGGAACGTGGTCGCTACGTTACTCGTCAGGAGTATGTCAGCGAACACTCGCGATAGTATAGCGCATCTGGAATTTCCCCCTGAAATTTCAACGCTTTATCAGGGAATGGCAGACTGTTCTACAATTCGGTAAGGTGGGTTAGGACGGTGGGGTTGTTGCTTGCAACAATAGGAATGTCGTCGCCGCTCGTGATCTAGCAACGTGCCGTCTCTGGTATAATCGCTCCGAGTGTATCTGCCACACCGACATTTGCACGAACTATACACGTAGACAGGAGCGATCATGTCAGCCAGGATGGAATATCGCTTTGCCCGTCGGCTCGCTTCTCTTGAGGCTTCGGCTACGGCGGCAATGACTGCGCGTGTTGCCCAAATGCGGGCGGCCGGCATTAAGGTGATCTCGTTTAGTGTTGGTGAACCAGACTTCGACACCCCCGAGCCGATCAAGCAGGCTGCAATTGCCGGTATTCATGCCAACCATACGCACTATACGCCTACCGGTGGTACGATTGAGTTGCGTAAGGCGATTGCTGCCCGTGTTAGTGCCGATCAAGGGCTGAGCTACGGAATTGGTCAGGTGACGGTGACGACCGGTGCGAAAGAGGCCCTCTACCTTGCGTTTCAGGCGCTCTGCGATGAGGGTGATGAAGCGGTTATTCCTGCACCATACTGGGTAAGTTATGTGGAACAGGCGAAGCTGGCCGGTGCGACCCCCGTGACGCCTCAGACAACTGAACAGACCGGTTTTAAGCTGACTCCTGATCAATTGCGTGCCAGCTTGAGCGAACGAACGCGGATTGTGGTACTCAATTCGCCTTCAAATCCGACCGGTGCGGTGTACAGCGCCGAAGAGCTGGCTGCATTGGCGGCAGTGTTGCGCGATCATCCGGCGATTATCATTACCGATGAGATTTATGATGCGATTTCGTATGTGCCTTACGCACGTCTGTTACGTATAGCCCCTGATCTCGCCGAACGCACGTTGGTCGTTAATGGTGCAGCCAAAGCGTATGCAATGACCGGCTGGCGTGTTGGCTATGTTGCCGGTCCACAACCGATTATCGAGGCGATCAAGGCAATTCAGAGTCACACTAGTACCCACACCTCTAGCATCTCGCAAGATGCAGCCCTGGCCGCCTACACGCCCAATCCGGCTATCGAAGCTACGGTTGCCGCAATGACGGCTGAGTTCCGGCGGCGTCGCGATCTGATCCTCAGTCTCCTGGCTGACATTCCCGGTATTACCTGCACGGTTCCCGATGGTGCGTTCTACGTTTTCCCCAACGTGAGTGCGCTGCTCAACCGACCACTACGCAATGGGAAGGTCTGCACTACCAGCGACGAGCTGAATCTCTATCTGCTCGAAGAGGCGCATATTGCCTGTGTGGCCGGTGAAGCCTTTGGTGCGCCCGGCTATCTACGCCTGTCGTATGCAACCGGCAGTGATGAGATTCGGGTTGGTATGCAGCGATTCCGCGATGCCGTACTCGGCGGCGATCATGCCTGATAGCAACAGATGGGCGGCTCTGCCAACGGTAGCCGCCCTTGCGAACTGTTATGACCATTGATCACCACGCTGATCATACCCTTCCTGACCCGGCTATGCTCGCCGGTCGACGCATTATCGTGGTTGGTGACATTACACTCGACGAATATCTGTACGGTCGAGCGACCCGGCTTTCCCGCGAGGCGCCGGTTCCAGTGCTCGAATTTCTGCGCCGTGAGACGATTCTTGGTGGTGCTGCCAATCCGGCACGTAACATCGTTGCCCTCGGCTCGCAGGCCAGTTTAGTAGCGGTTGTTGGTGACGATGCGGAAGGAGAACAGTTGCGTGCCCTGCTGCGGGCGGCTGAGGTTGATGATCGAGGGGTGATTACGCTCCCTCAGCGGGTTACGACACGTAAAACCCGTATTCTGGCCGATGCTGCGCCACGCTTACCCCAACAGATCGCCCGCCTCGATTACCTTGACCGTCGTCCTTTATCAGCCGAGGCCGAAGCGCTGATTATTGCGGCGTTGGCCGATCAACTACCTGATGCTGATGCCGTTATCTGTTCCGATTACCAGCTTGGTTTGCTTACCCCGCAGGTAGTAGCTGCAATTCGTACTCTGTGCCAACAGCATGGTGTTCTGTTTGCCGTTGACGCGCAGGGGAATTCGCATTACTACCATCATGCCGATCTCTTTCGCTGTAACGACGCCGAAGCTGCTTCGGCATTAGGCATATCGCTAACAGATGAAGTAGATCTGGCAGCCGGTGTTATCCGCCTTTACCACGAGCTGGCTGCCCGGCTGGTTATCGTGACGCGGGGGCCAGCAGGATTAGTTCTTGTCGGTGATGACGAGCCATATCAACATATCCCTGCCTACCACGTGAGTGAGGTCTTCGATACGACTGGCGCCGGTGATACCTTCATTGCGGTAGCAACGCTTGCTCTTGCTGCCGGTTGTCGCGGTCGCACTGCGGCGACGCTGGCTAATATTGCGGCGGCGCTGGTAGTACGCCGTTTAGGGAATGCGGTTGTCACGCCAGAAGAGCTACGGGCTGCTATTGTGAACAGCGATCGTTATCGCGGTAGGTGAGGGGAGGTTACCCCTCAGCGTATGTTTGTGGAGGAGTGAGGTTTGTGGAGGAGTGAGAGGAAGGGGAGAGTTCTCATCCCACTCCGAGCTTGTGAGGAGGCTTGTATCTTCGGCGCGACAACAGTGGCGCGCCGATCATGCCTATCACTGTATCGGGAAAGGACGGGCACCACCTTTCGACCCTCTCAAGCGGGTCCAGCCATTGAGTGCAGGTCGTAGGCCAGAGACCCGCGCTCCCAGGGAACTCACACGGGTCTGTTCGTTGGTAGCAGGTGCGTGACGTTCGTCGATGTCGCTTCGCTAACCGTTTAATCATCGGAATGTAACCTGAAGCTAAGAACTCTGAGAAGCCCTGGATATTAACCAATCGTATTGAGGCGCTTAAATGCGCTGATCGCCTCGTCTTCCGTTTGATAAATCTCAGCGTACTGAGCAAGACCTACCATGCGAAAGATTTTTTGAAAGTGAGGGGATAACCCACTCACCGCTAAACGCTGCCCGTTCTGATTGACTTCTGTGACAATACCGATGAGGATGGCAATACCCGCACTATTGATATAATCGTTTTGGCGAAAATTGAAGAGAATGTAGCGTTCACCTTTGTCTGTGACCTGGCGATACGCATTATTGATCTTCTCCTCAGCAAATGTCGTTACATCACCTATTAAATCAATGACTGCGACGCCATCGCGATGCCGGATATTCACTGTTAACTCATCTTCCAACATGGAGCGCTCCTTTTTGGCAAGCCTTTCAGTAAGCTCAGGACGTAGGTATCTCTGAACGAGTATCACGATAAAAGACGAGACGGATACATGTTCCGAACGCTGGATCGTTGGCGATGCTCACCTCGTCTGATAGGGCAACGATTAACTTAAGACCTATACCATGGTGTGAGGGAAACTGAATTGGGAGCCATTTTACAGGTTTTTCAGGCAGCGTTGGTGGTAATCTACCTTCATCGTAAACTTCAACCACTAGCGATTGCTCACTTACTGTACAGGAAACCCGAACTCTGCGGTGCGGGTCAGAGCCATTGCCGTGCTCAATCGCGTTCGTACAGGCCTCGCACAGTACCGTCTTAACATCCTCGATTCGGTCAGGCGGTAATCCATACCGCTGCGCTAATGATGCCACTGCATCACGCACAACAACCTCGTAGCCAAGGACACTGGGAATAATGAGCTGCATAGCTTCCTGGCCTATGATTTGATAACCGGTGGTCGTTCGAGATGGACAACCATCCGAACCTGATTGCCACTACCTGGAGCAAATGTAAATTCTACTTCGTCCATTAATTCGCGGATCAGCCAGATGCCCCATCCCCCTTTATCTGCACGCTGAAACGCATCGGTAATGCGCGGCTGCAATAGGGTTTGTGCTGGATCGAGCACTTTCCGTCCTTGATCGGCTACACTAACGATGAGTTCGTCAGTTCGTACTGTCAGGATAACCACTACCTTCATTGCCGCGTCGGCTTGATTGCCGTGTTCGATGGCGTTGGTCACTGCCTCACCAATGGCCGTGCGCAGTGCATCGATGCGCTCTGGGGTGAAGCCCATGCGCCTTGCCAGTGCAGCCGCAGTGTCCATTGCGATTCGTTCGTAACCCAACCGACTCGGCAGGCGCATTTCGATTACCTGTTCTGTCGCGCCATCTACCCCGCTCATGCTTTCCATCCTGTTTGATGGATTAATACCGGTAACGACGATAACCGTGTCTGTATCATAGCATAGACCTAGGTAAATATGTTACCAGTTTCCTTGCCGGTTGTGCAAGATCAAGTAATCAGGGCTAGTGCTTTTCAGAGTTCTCAGACCATGATCAAACACCTGGGCTGTTGATGCGGCTCGACAGGGCATCTCCGGAATGGTGAGGAGAGCGTTGGCGGGCAACGCATACGGCTCCGCGACGGTTGCAGCGCCGGTGCTGCGGAGCACGGTTGGCGGCCCTCACCTTCCCCCTGGCCCCCTTCCGATCCGCCACGAGGAGAGGAAGGGGGAAGGTGAGGTGGTTGGAGTGAAAGCACGTTGACCTCCCCAAGGGGGTGACCGCAGACGTTGGTCGGAACGGGTATCTGCGCGCCTCTGCACGTGCTACGCACAGGCTGGGAAGTCGCTTCTACTCTCCTTCCTTTACCCTCTCACCTCACCTCACTGCTGCCGGGTAGGGTGAAAATGTTGAAAAGCCTCAAGCCGGGCAGGGTGCGGCACCGCTGCGCCCCTACTATCCGCTCATCTACAGCGGAATATTGCCATGTTTCCGTGCTGGCAGGCTCTGTCGTTTCGTGCGGGCCAGGCGCAGGGCACGGATCAGAGCGGGTCGTGTTTCGCGTGGCTCGATCACAGCATCAATGTATCCACGTTCGGCGGCTACATACGGGTTCGCAAAGCGATTTTGATAGTCTTCGACCAGTTCAGCCAGGCGGGTTGTCGGATCATCGGCCTCGGCCAGCTCTTTGCGGAAGATGATCCGGACTGCCGCATCAACCCCCATTACAGCGATTTCAGCGGTGGGCCAGGCGAAGTTAAAATCAGCTCGAATATGTTTACTTGCCATCACGTCGTAGGCACCACCATACGCCTTGCGGGTAATGACTGTTAATTTCGGCACGGTTGCTTCACAATAGGCGTAGAGTAGCTTTGCTCCATGGCGAATGATTCCACCGTATTCTTGCTGCGTCCCCGGCAAGAAGCCCGGTACATCGACAAATGTAATCAGGGGAATATTGAACGCATCACAGAAACGTACAAAGCGGGCCGCTTTCACCGAACTGTCGATGTCGAGTGTCCCTGCCATCTGTAGCGGTTGGTTTCCAACAACCCCAACCACATGTCCGTCAAGACGGGCAAAACCGATCACAATGTTTTGTGCCCAAGCCGGTTGCACCTCGAAGAAGAACCCATCATCAACCACCGACTCAATGACTTTGATCATGTCGTAGGCTTTGCGTGGATTGTCGGGGATAATACTCTGAAGGTCTTCGTCCATCCGTTCTGGATCATCCGTTGGCGGCTGGTAGGGTGGATCTTCCATATTGTTGGAAGGCAGGAATGAAAGCAGAGTCCGTAACTGGTCGAAGCATTCATCTTCACTATCAGCCGCAAAATGGGCTACCCCGCTGCGGGTACTGTGGGTCATTGCCCCACCCAACTCTTCAAAGCCAACTTCTTCACCGGTAACCGTCTTAATGACATCAGGTCCGGTAATAAACATCTGACTGATATTTTTGACCATAAAGATAAAATCGGTCATAGCTGGCGAATAGACAGCACCGCCGGCACATGGCCCAGCAATAATCGAGAGTTGGGGGATCACGCCGCTGCTAAGCACGTTTCGGTAGAATATCTCGGCATACCCGCCAAGACTAACCACGCCTTCCTGGATACGCGCACCACCGCTATCGTTGATTCCAATGCAAGGGACGCCCATCCGTAAGGCCAGATCCATCACTTTGCAGATCTTCTCGGCGAAGACTTCACCCAGTGAACCACCGAAAACAGTAAAATCCTGTGCAAAGATACAGACTGGTCGGCCATCAATTGTGCCATGACCGGTGATGACCCCATCGCCGAGAGGTTTGCGTCGATCCATACCGAAAGCCGTAGTACGATGAACGGCAAACGCATCCAGTTCAACAAACGAGCCAGGATCGAGCAGACGATCAATGCGTTCACGGGCAGTTAATTTCCCCCGCTCATGTTGCCGGGCAATTGCCACCGGGTCTTGATTGCGCGCTCGTTCACGCCGTTCACGGAGGGCTGCGATCTTCTCTGCTGTTGTCTGAGCCATAGCATTCCTCATTTCTTTTTATTGTCGGTAATGACTACCGACATTCAGATGTCTTAACCTCGGTGTCGTAGAATCCCTTCCTGCCAGAGTACAGTGAACAGAAACGCCGGTACTGCGTCAATGATCCGTCGCCAGCGTATCGGTTGCATCGCTAGGCGGAATGCCCATTCTAATCCGATCCGGCGTATGAAATGCGGTGCGCGTGGCACCTTACCGGCCAGGTAATCGAATGTCCCGCCGACACCGATAGCGAGCGGGACCTGTAAGAAAGGCTGGTTGCGGGCAATCCATAGTTCCTGGCGCGGATGCCCATACGCTACCAGCAGAATGTGAGGACGCGCCAGAGTAATTATCTGGCGCTGCTGTTCATCATACTCTGGTGCAGGTGAGCCAGAGTAACAACCGGCGATACACAATGTCGGCCAGCGTTTCACTAAAGCGGCGGCGGCGGCCTCGGCTACGCCTGGCGCCGCGCCCAGCAGAAAGATGCGATACCCACGTATCGCTGCCAGTCGCGCCAATCCTAGTGTCAACTCTACGCCTGTCACCCGTCCACGCAATGGTGTTCCCAGCCAGCGTGCTGCAAGCAGTATGCCAAATCCATCAGGAGTGTTTAGATCGGCAGCCTGCAATACTGCCCGAAAGGATGGATTACGCTGGGCCTCCATAATGAATTCAGGATTAACCGTGCAGATCTGATGCCATGCACCGTCGTTGATCATGGCATCTGCCCGCTCTAGTGCCTCTTGCTCGGTGATGTCATCGATTGGTATACCCAGTATCTTGATCCGGTTTTTTTCCATCACCAATACCTGTACCTGCTCTGGTCTGATGTTACCGCTTTCCATCATACCGCATTCGGCTACAAATGTAGGTAATAGCAGGTTTGCGTCATCACAAACCGAATCCACCTGACACGCCGTACATGCAGGTATAATGTTATGTTATTCATACTAGTAGCTGTTCATATCAGGAATAACCACATGAATGCAGAACTTCTACTCATTATCTTCATGCTCGTTCTCTGTCTTCTCTCGCTAGTTACTACCGGTCTGATCGCATTTCGTTTTGTTCAGCATATCAATCACTTGCGGGAAGTAATGGTCAACGGGATACCAACGACTGCCACTGTTGTACGTAAATATGCTCGCAATCGGATTGTGTTTGAATACCGGGACATAACAGGTCGTCTGCACCGTAAAGATCGGATCGTCCTTCGCTCAGAATATCATCGCTTTCAGCCAGGAGATAGCATCGACGTTGTGTATTCAGCACAGCGACCACATATTGTCTTTTTCAAAGAATTGATAAATCACGAGCCGCACAGCAGGCAGGTGAGCAGTCTAATCTTGACTCGTCTAAACAGTGAGTGGTGATTTGCACGCTTTCTTTCAATCTTGCGCTGTTTGTGTGTAGAGGTTGGTAAACAACGTATCGCTTCAGCACGCCGTTGAAGAGTTCACAACGGTTACCTATCACTCATAGCATCCGGTACTCGGCCGGTACGCGCATATTCTTGCACCGCCAGATATATTGCGCGAGGTGTTCCATCGGGGTCAACAAAGTTCCAGGCGTCAGGATACGAGCGGGTTAGAAATGGGGTACTAAATTGCCAGAGCACCGTTGCCTCTAGCCAGGGGTAGTGCCGTGATTGCTCGTAAGTGGCGATTGTCCACCGCAGACGGTCGGCAGGTCGCACGGCCCCAATCCAGCGCGGGTGGTCGTTGTATCCGCCTTCAGTGATGATGATACGCTTGTCACTCCCACCCAGCCGGTCGAGCAGCTCGCGAACCAGCTCGATCCGTCGGAAATTGACGCGATCAGGCGTCGGTTCGGCGTCAGGCGGTTCGCGACCGCCGTAGGCATGGACTGCCCACATATCGAAGAAGGGGAATGCTCCGGCATCAGCAAGCGAAGCCAGAAATTGCATGTCGTCCATGCGCAGCGCACCACCGTCAAGGCTAGGACCAGGAGAGAGTGCACCCGCGATGACAATGGTCTGGGGCGCTACCGCTTTAATCGCCGGGTATGTCTGCTTAAGTAGGTCGGTATACGCACCAGGGTCAGGTGGGCGTTCACCCCACTCGAAACGTAAATTTGGCTCGTTCCAGATCACAATATGACGCACACCAAGCGGCGCATAGCGCTCGGCAAAAGCAGCAGCGAAATGGGCAAAATCGGCAAAGTGTTCGCGGTCGAGGTAACGGTCGGTTGTGTCAGGCGGACGCGCCCAGGCTGGCACAATGTCGAGGCGGGCTACGATATTGAGTCCTTGTGCTCTGGCGTGGGCGATCACCATATCGGCGCCTGTCCAGTCAAAGCCGTAACGTGAACGAGGTTGAATGTAGGCCCAGGGAAAGAGTTCGACAATCCAGGATGCACCCATTTCGTTAACCTGGGCAAGAGTACGATGAATGTACGATTCGTCGCCAATGCCGGTGAGCCGGGTGTGTACACCGATCAGGGGATTGGTGGTTGTAACCGAACGGGGCGGCGGCAGATTGAGTGGACGGGGCAACCGGGGGACAAAGAATTGCCCGCTCATAATCAATAAGAGTAAGAGCGCAAGCGCAGTATGTCGTACCATAAACTTGTTTGTAGGGTAAGAGCACGGTGTTGGTGATCAACTTGATTGTATCACATTCTATCGGTTAACGAGTATTTGCGTATCTGAACACAGGGCTTTTCACAGCTTTCAGATACCGTTCACCTGGGAGTGCGGGCCTGCGGCCCGCGTTCTATAGTGGATGGCCGAAACCTGCCCCGACTAATGCGGTGCAGGCATAATCGGCAGAACGCTGGGAACGACGCCATAGACAGTCAGTCGTTAGCACGGGAACATGCAGGCCGCCTCTCCCTTCTTGTGCAAGAACTGTTCATTTGCCTTGCGCAGAGCTGCTAACCGTGCTATAACCATATAGGTTGTTCATTTTTGCACATTGAATACTGGGAAGACAGCACTATGCGGATTGTGATAGCAGGAGCCGGTCCAGCCGGCATGGTGGTTGCTCGCACAATGGTCGAACGCGGGCACGACGTTATTGTGTTAGAAAAGCGTGACGTACCAGGTGGAAAAGTATCGGCGTGGCAGGATGCCGATGGCGATTGGATTGAGAGTGGCCTCCATGTCTTTTTTGGTGCTTACCACAATCTCCTGGCCTTCCTGGATCGGTACGGTCTTGGTGATACCTTCAACTGGAAGCCAGCCGAGATGATCTTCGTTTCCGAGCGTCATGGGTTGGCACCGATTCGGTTTGTTCCCTGGTTGCCGACACCCTTCAATGGGCTGGCAGGCGTATTAGCCTTCAAGCCGTTGTCATTGGGTGACAAGCTGCGGATGGGGCTTGGGTTGCTGCGGGTGATCTTTGGTGACCAGAAGTATGTCGATGAGCAAGATCACGAAACCTACGCCGCCTGGCATCTGCGCCATGGAATGGGGCAGCGTTCGCTTGATGAAGTAATGCACACGATGGCCCTAGCACTCAACTTCCAGCGTGCCGATCGGGTTTCGGCAAAGTTACCGCTCACCGCAATGCTGCACTTTGCCCACGAGAAGGAAGCGCCGCGGATGGCGTTGGTAAAGGGTTCACCCGATACCAACATCTGGCGCCCGCTCATTGCTCAGATTGAACGGCTGGGCGGTCGCGTAGAGTTGAACGCGCGCGTAGTGGCAATTGAATACGATCAGGAAACCAATCAGGTGACCGGCTTTCGGCTGGCGGATGGACGTTTAGTAACTGGCGATGTGTATGTGTCGGCGATGCCGGTCCATAATCTGCGCAAGGTGATTCCACCGGCGTTGCGTGAGCTGCCTTACTTTGCCAATCTGAGCCATCTGAAGGGTTCACCGGTTATTACGATGCAGCTCTTCTTTGATCGCCGGATTGCAGGAGTTGACAATCTTCTCTTCAGTGCCGGAACCCACCTGAGTGTTTATGCCGATATGGCGATGGTTGCGCCAGAGTACCACAAAGGTGAACGGAGTATTATGCAGTTTGTGGTTGCGCCAGCAGCCGAGCTGATCAATCTGCCCGACGATGAATTGGTGCAGTTTGTGATGAGTGAATTTGTTCGCCTCCATCCGAATGCGCGCGAAGCGAAATTGCTGAAGCACACGATTGTACGCATCCCTAATTCAGTGTACCAGGCGTTGCCGGGAGTCGATCAATATCGCCCCGATCAGGCAACACCGGTACGCAATTTCTTCCTAGCCGGTGATTACACTCGTCAGCATTTTCTGGCCTCTATCGAGGGGGCAGTGATTAGTGCTAATCGCTGTGTCGAGCGGATCACTGAAGCTCAGGCTCGCGGTGATCTTACTTTACAACCGTATTTTGTGACAGCAGCCGATTGAGAAATCCCGTATACTGATGGTAGCAACGATAACCACCTCACCCTCTACCAGGTGAGGTGGTTAGCTAGAAAAAGCATTTAGTCATTTGCTGAAGGGCTACCATGCTCGCTATCGATTCACTGTTGAATGAGCATTACCGGATTACGGTTGCACTTGCTGCGTATCCCGACGCCGCGTTATACCGGGCCATTGATCAGCGTTTTTCCCTGCGAGTGCTGATTAGTGCGTTACCGCAACCTGATCGGACTGCGCTTGAGGATGTTTTACGTCTGGCCCGTGAATTGACGCAAATCCAGATGCCGGGATTTCTGGCGCTGCGCGACTATTTTGTGATTGACCAGGTATGCTACCTGGTTGCCGACGATCCTGGCGGTACAGATTTGGAACGCTTCGCCCGTGAGCGGGGATCACCGCTTCCTGAGAGTGAGACACTGGCAATTGTAGAACGCTTACTTCTCGTTATTGAGCGTTTGCATCAGCATCAACCACCGCTCTTACTGGGTGATCTGCGAACGTGTGATCTCTGGTCTTCACCAGAGGGTAGTCTGAATCTGGCGCCGTTTGCCTGTGCACGCCACATTGGCACTGAAGTGACACCCTACCGCGCACCTGAGCTGTACGATCATTCGGTGGAACCGAGTCAGGTGAGTGATATTTACGCAATTGGTGCGGTGCTCTATCACCTGCTCACCGGTTGGCCGCCAACATCCGCGCATCAGCGGCAGGCAGGGGTGCCGCTCAATTCACCGCGGGCGCTGAATCCGCAGGTGTCGGTGTTGGCCGAACAACTCACGCTGCGTGCGTTGGAACTGAAACCGGCCAATCGCTACCAACGGGTGAGTGAGATGCGGAGCGCGCTAGAAACGGTGCGCTTGATGGCGGGTCGTCCAATGGGGGCAACAGCGCCTATCGAGAAGGTTGTTGCGCCGGTCACTACTACGCCCGCTCCGCCTTCACCTGCACCAACTTACGTTACAGCGACACCAGCAGCAACTTTACCTCCTGCACCTCCTCCGACGCCAGTAGCGCCTTCTGTTGGGAGTGCGCCAGTTGCAGCACCACCACGGCCATTGATCAGTACCTCGTGCTTGCTGGCGATGGTGGCTGCTCTGGCGGTAATTGCACTCGGCGTCTGTGTGCTCCTGGCCGTACTGGTAGGGCTGTATTTGACGAACGCCTCTGTACCGGGTTGGCCGGGGGGGGCCTTGGCAACTGTGCCGACTACTGTTCCACCGCCGACTATCGAAACCGTTGTAACCGACAATTTATTACAACAGGTGGCGGCAATTACCCAGACTGATCAGTTACGTGAAGATGCTTTAGGAGCAGCTACTTATAGTCCTGATGGCTCACTAATTGCGGTAGCTGTTGGTCAGACTGTTCAATTGCGCGATGCTGCTACGCTGAGCGTACAGACCACCTTCAGCGGTCACACAGGCGAGGTTAGTTCGCTGGTATTTAGTCCTGATGGTGCGGTATTGGCCTCTGGTGCGCAAAATGATCCGGTTGTGCGGTTGTGGGATGTGCGTCGGGGCCGCGAGCTGGCGCAGTTAGCCGGTCACGAAGACTGGATTCGGTCGCTGGCGTTCAGTGCTGATGGACGGTTGCTTGCATCGGGCAGTGCCGATCGCACAATTCGGATTTGGGATGTAGAAAAACGGCAGGTTGTAGCCGTTCTCCGTGGTCATACCGATCTACTCGGAAATGTGGCGTTCAGTCCAGACGGACAGCGGCTAGCTTCGGCATCGCGTGACGGTACAGCGCGCTTGTGGGATGTAGAAAGTGGTCGTCAGATTGAGACGTTTCGTTTTAGTGCGCCGGTGAACCCTGAAACGAACACACCTTTTTGGTTAACCGGTATCGCCTTTTCCGCCGATGGTCGTCAGATCGCTGTTGGATCGATCAACGGGAGTGTCTACCTTCTCGATGCGGCAACCGGTAATGTGCAGCGAGAATTGCGTGGCCACGATGGTTGGGTTGTGATCCGGGGTGTGGCGTATAGTCCTGATGGCCGCCTGCTAGCCAGCGCCAGTCTTGACGGAAGTGTCCGTTTGTGGAGTCCGGTGAGTGGGGCTGAGCGTGGGGTATTGCAGCAACGTGGATTGCGTCTGCTCGGTCTGAGCTGGCATCCAGATAGTACGCGCATCCTGGCGTCAAGTGATATGGGAGGGAACCTGGTGGTTTGGGATGTTGATTCATCCCAGGTCGTGCAAAGTTTTCAGGTAACCCAGGGTGTCGTTACTGGCGTCCGGTATGGGCCAGATGGCAAATTACTGGTCGCTAGTGGCGCAAATGGTGCGGTACGGGTTCACATGCTCAATACAGGTCGCACGCTCAGTCTCGATGGTGGTGCGGCAACAGCTCAGTACATCGACTTTATCAGTGATTCTGAAGTGGTGGCGATCAGTGAAGCTGGCGAGATTGTTGCGATTGATTTGACCAATCAGCGTCCTAATGAGCAGTTGAGTGGGATGAGTGGCTTCCCGCTTAATCTGACAGTTAGCTCAGATCGGAGCCTGATCGCGGTTGGCAACGAGCAGGGTGAAGTGTATCTGTGGGAGGCAGCGAGCCGCAAATTTTTACGTCGTCTCAGTGGTTTGGGTGGGCCAGTTTACTCACTGACATTCAGTACGAATGGAACATATCTTGCTGCGATCACGAATCAACCCGCCGATGCCCCACGGATTGCCGTCTGGGAAGTGTCTCGCGGCGGTCAACCCCAGATTTTGCGTGGTCACAATGGGCCAATTACCAGCGTGATCTTCTTCGACAACCTGCTGTTCAGTGCCAGTAGCGATGGCTCATTACGGGTCCGTGATGTGGCTCGCAATAATGCCGAGGTATTCCAGATAAACGTTCCTGAAGAACGTGGCTGGTTGACCAGCCTGGCGGTTACTCCTGATGGTCGTTTGCTGATTGCAGGGACGATAAGTGGGCATTTGATGTTTTACCGGCGGGATGACGGGACGTTACTCCGCGAAATTGATTTAACAGATGCAGGCGCGGCGTTGGCTGTTGCTATAACTCCTGATGGGGCGCAACTCGCCGTCAGTACTCGTGATGAAGGGATTTTTCTGTTTGATCTGACACCGCTTCTTCGCTGAGTGGTTCTGTGATACGTGGGATTGACGCTCCTCTTCCCCAATTTCTGCGGCGGAAGATCAGGAAGTACTGTTACTGTCTTTAGAGCCTATCCGCCGAAGGCACATTCACGATCAGCGATCACCTTCGGGCGTCAATGCGCATTATAGGCGATTCGGCTTTGGCAAGTATCGGTGTGCGCTCGTGAGGATGAGGCGCTGCCTCTCCCCAAGCAAAATGGTGTTGTGTCCTTGCTTCGCTGAACTGGAGCAGGTTTAAACTCCTACCGTTCCGGGTGTGATCGACGAGATGACGGGGCTGTAGCCACGGCTAACCCTTAGAACGAGAAAATGTATGCCTTCTCTTCTACCGCCTGGCCCAGCGCTCAATGTGTTGCACTGCGGCGGTAGTACCACCTTCTGCTTGCATTATCGCACTAACCATTGCTGCCCGTGAGCGATACACTGGATCGAGTGCCTGCTGCAAGGCGCTCTGCAATCGTTCGACCGATAGCTCATTCGCCGGAATAGGTGGGGGGTTGGCCCCGGTTTTGTGTGCACGCCATGCCCAGAATGGCTGATCGGCAGCGAATGGAACGATGATTGACGGCACACCAGCGCGCAGTGCAGCGGCAGTAGTGCCAGCGCCGCCGTGATGAATTATCGCCGCTGCCTGGGGCAGTAACCAGTCGTGAGGAATCTCATCGGCCAGGTAAATCGTATCAGGGACGCGCTGAAACGTAAAGCCTGTCCATCCGCGCTGGACGATACCGCGTAAACCAGTTTGACATAATGCTTTCAGAACGATTGTCGCAATCCACGATGTGTCACGTGTTGCCATACTACCAAAACTAACAACAACCGGTGGTGGGCCAGCGGCCAGAAAGGATTGCAGGTCAGGTGGTGGTTGCCATCCGGATTGGGTGAGTGTCCACGTGCCGGTTTGTACCGTCAAAGGTGCACAACCGGGTGGAACGAGCGCAGCGCTGTACGCCTGCAGCAAGCCAAAGTGATGTCCCGGTGCAGCCCACGGGAGACGGGCAGGGCCAATATCGGGAGAACGGTAGCGCAGAATCCGGTAACTCAGACTTTGGCTCAAACGAAAGACGGTTTGGGTAAACAAGTGGCTGAGTCGTCTGCCGGTCAGACCAATGCGGTCAGTAGGCCACATAATACTGGCGATCTCCGCCGGTGGGTCGAAGAAGGGAAAGAGATCAACGGTGCATTCGGCAATACCGTATTCCTGGGCATAAAGGTGACTGAGTGCAACGGTTAGAAACGAGGATACGATCATATCGACGGTACGTGCAGCTCTTTTGATGCGGCGGGCAATCTCTACACCAATTGGCATCGCAAAGCGATAGATGATCCATACTAGGCGGAGAGGTTGGTTGCGTGCTTCGTCGGCGATCTGGCGCGCTAGTGTCTCGATATTGCCTGGGAGCGGCAGAACATCTATGTGATGTGAGATCGCAAATGGTGCAAAGCGCTCTGGGGCTGCTAAAATCGGTATGTGCCCTGCCTGGCGAAGTGCTACGCCAAGAGCAAGAAATGGCTGCACATCACCGCGACTGCCGTAGGTGAACATCAGGATGCGCATAGCGTGTCTTTAAGTGATTCTGCTCGAAAAGCTGGTAAGGTTCGTTGCCTTGTGGTCTCGTGATAGCGAGTAGTGCTCGTGCTGCATTGTGTTTTTCATCTCGTTTCTATAACCATATTTTAGCGGGTGACCCCGATGTTGGCCTGACATAAGCTGTACCAGTGCCTGCCCATCTCTAAGAGCGTGATCAAAAACTCGGATTTTTCATTGGGAACGTACCGAACCCGGGCAACCACTGCGTTGGGGGCCAACGTTCTATTCCGCCATCCCTCGCACATTCTCGCTGCTAAGCGAGCCGCCCTCACCCCCGGCCCCGCTCCCGCGCTGCGGGAGCGGGGTGATCGTGGCCTCGGTATCCTCGGTATCGTTGACAGACGCAGGCGTAGGATCGCCATAGCTACGCGAACCTCCGCGCTTCCGCTCCCCGTGAAGGAAGGGGGCTAGGGGAAAGGCGCGGGGGCATCCCCCCCCTTCCTCTCCCGCAGCCTACGACCACCTAGCCACGCCCGCTGATCCAGGCGAGGTGCGGGGGCATCCCCCCTTGCTCTCTCGCAGCCTACGACCACCTAGCCACGCCCGCTGATCCAGGCGAAGTGCGGGGCATCCCCCCTTCCTCTCCCGCAGCGCGGGAGAGGAAGGGGGAGGGGGGGAAGGTGAGGGCCACCAGACGTGCTCGGCAGCACTGGCCCTGAAACCGTTGCCCCCCTGTTTCAGCATGTCGCGGAGCCGCATACGGTAGCCGTCATTGTTCCTCTGACTATGATAGCGATGTCACGGTCAAGCCTCATCACCAGCCTAGGTTTTTGATCGTGCTCTAAGAGCGTGATCAAAAGCTTCTCATTAGGACGTGCCGCGCCCGTGCGACTCTGACGTGAGGGGATTGCCAGCGTTCTTTCTCTCAGTCCCCCCCTTCCTCTCCCGCAGCGCGGGAGAGGAAGGGGGTTGGGGGGAAGGTGAGGGCCACCAGACGTGCTCGGCAGCACTGGCC
>JAGHYT010000073.1:0-22436 GCA_017743535.1 Chloroflexus sp. | reverse complement strand
GCCCCTCTCCCGCGCTGCGGACCGCCCTCACCCCCGGCCCCTCTCCCGCACTGCGGGAGAGGGGTGATCTAAGAGGAAGGGGCCAAGGGGAAGGTGAGGACCGCCAGGCGTGCTCCGCAGTATTGGCCCTGAAACCGTTGCAACCCTGTTCCAGCGCGTCGCAGAGACGTATGCCTTGCCCACGAGCGTTCCCCGAAACACTCTATGACATACCATTGTCGAGCCTCATCAAAAGCCAGATTGTTGATCATGCTCTCAGTATGACTGACCACCATCATCCCTCAAACCCTTCCGTGCCCCAGAGGTGGGAGGAAGCGGAGATCGAATAGGAGATGCAATACGGAGCCTGGTTTGCAGTTATTAGCAGCAGTATACCATACTCTGTCGGTTGTGCATGGGATAGCCATTTCATGGTACTATTAGGGTGAAGAATGTTTGATCAAGCAAGGATTCGTCTATGCCCAACATTGATTTCACCCGCTACTACCGTCCACACGAAGTTGAAGCCGCGTTGAAGGCCTGGGCCGAGGAGTATCCTAATCTGTGTTCATTACAAAGCATTGGCACCAGCTATGAAGGCCGCCCGATCTGGTTGATGACCCTGACCAATTGGGCAACCGGACCCGATGACGAGAAACCGGCATTCTGGCTTGACGCCAACATTCACGCCACCGAAGTGACCGGCTGCATGGGCGCACTCCACGTAATCCAAACCGTCCTGACGGGATATGGGCATGATCCCAACCTTACCGCCTTGCTCGACGAACGTGCCCTGTACATTGTCCCTTGTCTCAATCCTGACGGTATGGAACAGGCACTGACTTCACCGGTCTACGTTCGTTCGGGAACCCGTCGCTACCCATTCACCGACGAGCGTGATGGTCTGTATCCAGCCGACATCGATGGTGACGGTTTAATTTTACAGATGCGGGTTGTTGATCCTGACGGCGGATGGAAGGTAAGCAAGCGTGATCCGCGGCTGATGCGCCGTCGTGCTCCCGATGAACGTGGTGGAACCTATTATCGCGTATACACTGAGGGGTTGATCCGCAATTTCGATGGCTACGAGGTCAAGATTGCACCACCGGCGCAAGGATTGGACTTCAACCGCAATTTTCCCTACATCTGGGCGCCTGAGGGTATTCAACCGGGGGCCGGTCCTTTCCCGACCTCAGAACCCGAAATTCGCGCTGCTGTTGCATTTCTCACCTCACATGTGAACGTCAGTGGCGCTATCTCGTATCACACCTACTCTGGCGCTATTCTACGCCCTTATTCTGACAAGCCTGACGATCAGATGCCTATTGACGATCTGTGGACATACAAAGAGTTGGGGAATCGTGGTCAGGAGATCACCGGCTACAAACACGTTTCCGTCTATCACGGATTTCGCTATCACCCGCGTGAAGTGATGCGCGGTGCATTTGATGATTGGGCCTATGAACAGCTCGGTATCTTTGCCTTTACGGTCGAACTCTGGGATATGATCGGCGAGGCAGGGATCAAAGATCGCGACTTCATTGAGTGGTTCCGCGATCATCCAGAAGAGGATGATTTGAAATTGCTGCGTTGGAACGATGAGCAACTCGGTGGAGCTGGTTTTGTCAATTGGCGTCCGTTTAATCATCCACAACTAGGACCGGTTGAGATTGGCGGATGGATCGAACGGCGAACCTTTGGCAATCCGCCAGAGCAGTTCTTGCTGCGAACCCTAGAGCCGAATACACGTTTTGTCCTCGCCTTCGCCCAAACCGGGCCACGCCTCGAATTACGCCACGTGCAAGCCGAAGCGCTCGGTGGCGATCTCTACCGTTTACAGGCAGTTGTGGTAAACAGTGGCTACCTCCCGACCTACGGTAGCCGCAAGGCGTTGGAAGTGAAAGCCGTCCAGCCTATCGAGGTGGAAGTGTCACTCCCAGCGGGTGGCGAGATCGTGAGCGGCGAACGTCGCCAGGAGATCGGTCAACTTGAAGGACGGGCCAATAAACGCGCTTTGTGGGGCGGAAGTTTCCCGACCGACCATTTGCGACGCTTGACCTGGACTATACGCGCCCCTGCCGGGAGCAGCGTTACGGTCATTGCGCGTTCGCAACGGGCCGGTACCGCACGTGCCACTGTGAATCTGTGATGAACACGATATGGCAAGGGCGCAGCGGTGCTGCGCCCGTTCCTGGTGATAGACACCCACCACCCGCTCCACCATCAGTACCGCATGCAACCAGTTTGACACATCCGGTTGAGCAACGTACAATCAAGAAGCAGAATCTACTGAACATCGTCATACACACCGGACACACCATCATCGGAAGTGCACTGGTGTGGACTAATTTGTTGTGTCAAACACCTGATTACTCTTGAAAAGCGCTTATCAGGTTGAGGAGGATACATTTCATGACCGTCAAGGAGTCACGCACGCGCGCTCGCCGCACGGCTACGAAAACAAAGTTCGATCTAGCCGCAATTGGCGAAGGTCGGCGCCGAGTTATCATTGAGGCGGTTGAACCAACTATCGATGGTGGACGTTATCCGGTGAAGCGGATTATTGGTGATACTCTTACCGTGAGTTGCGATCTCTTTGCCGACGGTCATGATGAGGTGGCAGCAGTTGTCCGCCATCGCCCGGTAGGTTCTAAAAGCTGGCACGAAGCACCGATGCGCATGCTGGTCAACGACCGCTGGGAGGGTCAGTTTACCTTGACCAGTATTGGTCGGCATGAATTTCAAATTGTAGCCTGGATTGACCGGTTTGCAACCTGGGTCCACCAACTGGAAAAACGACTGGCTGCCGGTCAGGATGTGCGGGTTGATTTGCAAATTGGTGCAATGCTGGTCGGTGAAGCAGCGCGACATGCGAGCGGTGCTGATGCAGCCGTCTTGCATGTGGCCGAAGCCGCTTTGATGGCCGGTGATATTGAGACAGCATTTGCCGGTGAAATTCATTCGCTCGTGGCTGTTCATTTACCACGCCGGTTCGCGACCGAATCGGAGGTCTACCCGATAACGGTGGAGCGTGAGCGAGCACGCTTTTCGGCCTGGTACGAGCTTTTCCCGCGTTCGACAGCCGATGAACCGGGGCGGCACGGTACGTTCCGCGATGTCATTAAGCGGTTGCCGTATATCGCTGAACTCGGTTTTGATGTGCTCTACCTGCCGCCAATTCATCCAATTGGGTATACCTTCCGCAAGGGGAAGAACAATAGCCTCACCGCCGGGCCGAATGATCCGGGTAGCCCGTGGGCTATTGGCAATGCCGATGGCGGCCATATGAGTATCCATCCTGAATTGGGAACCCTAGACGATTTTCGCGCACTGGTCACTGAAGCGCAGAAATACGGGATCGAGATCGCCCTTGACATTGCATTTCAGTGCTCGCCTGATCACCCGTATGTACGTGAACATCCAGAATGGTTCCGCGCCCGGCCAGACGGTACGATCCAGTACGCCGAGAATCCACCAAAAAAGTACCAGGACATCTACCCTTTCGATTTTGAATCGGATGACTGGCAGGGGTTGTGGCAAGAGTTACGCCGCATCTTTGAATTTTGGATTGAGCAAGGGGTACGCATCTTCCGCGTAGACAACCCACATACCAAGAATTTCCGCTTCTGGGATTGGTGCCTCAATTCGTTGAAAAGCAGCTATCCCGATCTGATCTTTCTCTCGGAAGCGTTTACCCGCCCGAAAGTGATGTACCATCTGGCAAAGATTGGCTTTACTCAGAGTTATACCTATTACACGTGGCGCACCACCAAACACGAGCTCACCAGTTATCTGCTGGAACTCAATTCGCGCCCGGTCAGTGATTTCTTCATCCCGAATTTCTGGCCGAATACGCCTGACATCCTGACCCCTCAATTCTATGCCGGTCAACGGTCGGTGTTTATGACCCGCGCCGCGATGGCAGCTACCCTCACCGCAAGCTGGGGAATATATGGCCCGGCATACGAGCTGATGGAACACGTGCCGGTTGCCGGACGAGAAGAGTATATCGACAACGAAAAGTACGAAATTCGGCACTGGAACCTCAATGCCCCCCATAGCCTGCGATACTACATTGCACAACTCAATCGCATCCGCCGCGAGCATCCGGCGTTACAGCGCAATGATACGCTACGCTTCCATCGGGTTGATATTGATTTTCACGAACACGAGTGGCTCCTGGCGTATAGCAAGACCTCGGCTGATGGGCAGGACATTATTCTAGTGGTGGTTAACCTCGATCCTGAACGCACTCATCGCGGTTGGGTGCAGGTACCACTGGCCGAATGGAATCTTAACGGCGTTTTCCAGGCCCATGACCTGTTGTCCGATGCGCGGTATCCCTGGTCGGGTGAATTTAACTATGTGGAATTAAGTCCGGCTGCACCGGTGCATATCTTTTGCATTCGTCGGTTGCGCCGCGACGAGCGTGGCTTCGAGTATTTCGCCTGATAATGGTGGATGAGGGAGTAGCATGAACCGTGTTCGTCCGGCCAAGACGCCGACCCTGTTGGCTGATGATCCGCTTTGGTACAAAGATGCTATCATCTACGAGTTGCATGTGCGTGCTTTTTGCGATAGCAACGGTGATGGCATCGGAGACTTTCCCGGTCTGACCAGCAAGCTCGATTATCTACAAGACCTCGGCGTAACGGCAATTTGGCTGCTGCCGTTCTACCCCTCGCCACTCCGCGATGATGGTTATGATATTGCCGATTACACCAACATCCATCCTAACTACGGCACGCTGTCTGACTTCAAAGTGTTTATCCGCGAAGCACACCGTCGTGGACTACGAGTGATCACCGAGCTGGTCTGCAACCACACCTCAGACCAACATCCCTGGTTCCAACGTGCTCGCCGGGCAAAACCCGGTTCGTCAGCGCGCAACTTTTACGTCTGGTCGGATACACCTGACCGGTATAAAGATGCGCGGATTATTTTCAAAGATTTTGAGACCAGCAACTGGACATGGGACCCAGTCGCTCAGGCATACTACTGGCACCGTTTTTACAGTCACCAGCCCGATCTTAATTTTGAAAATCCGGCAGTGCAACGTGCTGTTTTTAAGGCGATGGAGTTCTGGCTCGATTTGGGTGTCGATGGCATGCGGCTCGACGCGATCCCATATCTCTATGAGGCCGAGGGTACGAACTGTGAAAACCTGCCAGCGACCCACGCCTTCCTCAAGCGGTTACGCCGTCACATGGACGAAAAGTATCACGGGCGCATGTTTCTGGCCGAAGCTAACCAGTGGCCGGAAGATGCAGTGGCCTATTTTGGCGATGGCGATGAGTGCCATATGGCCTTCCACTTTCCGGTGATGCCCCGCCTTTTTATGGCGGTACATCTTGAGGATCGCTACCCCATTATCGATATTATGCGGCAGACGCCACCCATTCCCGATAATTGCCAGTGGGCGATCTTCCTCCGCAACCACGACGAGCTTACCCTCGAGATGGTGACCGATGAAGAACGCGACTATATGTACCGTGTGTACGCCCGTGATCCGCAGGCCCGGATCAACCTCGGTATTCGACGACGGTTGGCGCCGTTACTCGGTAATCATCGCCGAAAAATTGAACTGATGAACGGGTTGCTCTTTTCGCTCCCCGGTACACCGGTGATCTATTATGGCGACGAAATCGGGATGGGCGATAACATTTATCTCGGTGACCGCAACGGTGTCCGCACGCCAATGCAGTGGAGTGGCGACCGCAATGCCGGTTTTTCACGGGCTAATCCTCAGCAATTGTACTTGCCGGTTATTACCGACCCAGAGTACCACTATGAAACGGTGAATGTCGAAACTCAAAGCGCTAATCAGCATTCGCTGTTGTGGTGGACGAAGCGCTTGATAGCATTGCGAAAACGTTACGCCGCATTCGGACGCGGTACCCTCGAATTTCTCTATCCCGACAACCGCAAAGTGCTCTGTTTCTTGCGCAAAACGACCGACCAGATTTTACTGGCCGTCTTTAATCTCTCGCGATTTGTGCAGGGGGTCGAGCTTGATCTCTCGCCGTACCGTGGTCTGATGCCAGTCGAGTTGTTTGGTCAGGTCGAATTCCCACCGATTGGTGATCAGCCCTATTTCTTTACCCTCGGCCCCCACAGTTTCTATTGGTTTACCCTGGTACCACAGCGTGTAGAAGGGGTACGATTGGCACAGCCGCAGCCTGAAACTGAGCTGGTCGAAATCCCGGTTGATGCGATCGAGTGGGATGCCATCTTTTACGATGGTCGGCAGACTCGACTTGAGCAGGTTTTACCCGATTATCTCCGCTATCGTCGCTGGTTTGGTGCGAAAACGCGCAAGATCAAACAGGTCAATATCGCTGAGTTTGTCCGTCTCGACTATGCCGGCGGCCCGGCATATCTGACCCTCTTGCAGGTACAGTATGTCGAAGGTGGGCCGGAAACCTACATGTTGCCGATGGCTTATGCTGAGGGTGAGCGAGCCGATCAGATTCTGGCCGCTCAACGACACATGGTGATCGCCCGTTTGCGTGTTGGCCGTCGTGTCGAGGCCGGTATTCTCTACGATCCGTTGGGTGAACGACGCTTTGCGTCTGCGCTGCTAGAATTGACCATCGGACGGCGCCGATTGCACGGTGAACGGGGCGGGGAGGTGGTCGGTGGCACGACACGCGCCCTGCGGAAGTTGTTAAGTGGCAGCGATGGTCTTGAACCGAATATAGTACGCGGTGAGCAGAGCAATTCATCGATCAATTTCGGCAATCGATTGATAATGAAGCTCTTCCGCAAAATTGAGCCAGGACGTAATCCTGATTTAGAGTTAGGTCGTTTTTTGACCGAAGAGGTGGGCTTCCCGCACACGCCACCGGTAGCCGGATTTATCGAATACCTGCGTGGAAAAGATGAACCTCTGACGCTGGCGATCGTGCAAGGGTATGTGCAGAATGAGGGTGACGCCTTCGATTATGCGCTCGATGTGGTACGTCGCTACTACGATACCGTTCTGACCCGGCCAGATATAACGCCTCCGCTGCTCAAGACAGGAGTTGCCAGTTTATTGACTGCCGCTCGCCAGCAACCTCCGGCGCTGGCCGAAGAGCTGATCGGTGGTTATCTCGAATCGGCACGGTTGCTCGGTCAGCGCACGGCTGAAATGCACCAGGCATTGGCAAAAGGAAGCGGCCCGGTAATGGCGCCCGAACCATTCTCTACCCTGTATCAACGGTCGATCTATCAAAGCGTGCGCAGCTTGATCGGACGCACCTTTCAAGACTTGCGTAAACTACTGCCTTCACTCCCAGCTTCGGTACGACCAGCGGCTGAGCGGATTATCCAGAGCGAAGAACTGCTACTGACCAGGCTCCAACGTATCACTGGCGACAAAATAGAGACGATCCGGACACGAATACACGGCGATTACCATCTCGAACAGGTGCTCTTCACCGGCAAAGATTATATGATTATCGATTTTGAAGGTGAGCCGTTACGTCCGATCAGTGAACGACGGATCAAGCGCTCGCCGTTACGCGATGTCGCCGGTATGTTGCGCTCATACCAGTACGCGGCGTATGCTGCGCTCTACACCCGCGATGGTACACTTAACAACCCTGACGAAATTGAACGTCTACAGCGTTGGGCCGATTTCTGGAGCTTTTGGGTTTGTGTCGCTTTTCTCGATGGATATTTGACAACTGCCGCTCACGAAGCTTTTATTCCAAACGATCCAGGCGATCTCGAAATCCTGCTTGAGACGTTTGTAGTCGAAAAAGCTATCTACGAACTGAACTATGAAATGAACAATCGTCCCGACTGGCTACCGATCCCGATCAACGGTATCTTACGCCAGATTGAAGAATAACCGTGGACAGTACGTACTACTGAGCCAACGGTGAACTACCGAACATCTACAAGGAGCTTGCGATGAGTGATACCGAACAACCAAAACGACCCCGTCGTAAACAGCGGGTACCAGGTGAGGATACAGTGCCGACAACGGTTGCAACCGCATCAGACTCACCGATGGCCGGCGGTGAAGAACCCTCAGCAGCAACACGAGCGATGATGACCAGCATTCTCAGTGAAGATGACATCTACCTGTTCAATCAGGGAACCCATTACCGACTGTACGATAAGTTTGGCGCTCAACCGGTAACGATTGACGGCGTTGCAGGTACCTATTTTGCGGTGTGGGCGCCCAATGCGGAATACGTGGCCGTGATTGGCGATTGGAATAACTGGGATGCCGGCGCCAATCCGCTGCGCCAGCGTGGATTTTCGGGTGTATGGGAAGGTTTTATCCCGCACGTCAGCAAAGGAATGCGCTATAAGTTCCATATCGCTTCACGCTACTACGGCTACCGTGAAGACAAGACCGATCCCTTCGGAAGTTACTTTGAAGTAGCCCCGCAGACGGCGGCTATCGTCTGGGATCGCAACTACACCTGGTCGGATCAGCAGTGGATGAGTGAACGCGGTCGGCGTCATCGGTTTGACGCCCCGATTTCTATCTACGAGGTGCACCTCGGTTCGTGGCGGCGCAAGCCAGAAGAGGATAACCGTCCGCTCAATTATCGCGAACTGGCCCACGAGCTGGCTGAGCATGTGAAGGAATGCGGGTTTACCCACGTCGAATTGTTGCCGGTTACCGAGCACCCCTTCTACGGATCATGGGGGTATCAATCAACCGGTATGTTTGCACCCACCAGCCGTTACGGGACGCCGCAAGATTTTATGTACTTCGTCGATTACCTGCATCAAAACGGGATCGGTGTGATCCTCGATTGGGTACCCAGCCATTTTCCCACTGACGGCCACGGCCTGGCCTATTTCGATGGCACCCACCTGTACGAACATGCTGATCCGCGCAAAGGCTACCATCCCGATTGGGGGAGCTACATTTACAACTACGGTCGGAACGAAGTGCGCAGCTTCCTAATCAGTTCAGCCCTTTGCTGGCTCGATAAGTTTCACATTGACGGGCTGCGGGTTGATGCAGTAGCAAGTATGCTCTACCTTGACTACTCACGCCGCCCCGGCGAGTGGATTCCGAATGAATATGGTGGAAATGAAAATCTGGAGGCCATTAGCTTCCTGCGCGAGTTGAACACCCAAATCTACAAATATTATCCCGATGTCCAGACATTTGCCGAAGAAAGCACTGCTTGGCCAATGGTTTCACGGCCGGTCTATGTTGGTGGGTTAGGTTTCGGCTTCAAGTGGGATATGGGCTGGATGCACGATACACTCCAGTATTTCCGTCGTGATCCGATCTATCGCCGCTTTCACCACAACGAGCTAACCTTCCGCGGTCTCTACATGTTCAGCGAAAACTACGTCCTGCCCCTCTCGCACGATGAGGTTGTGCACGGAAAGGGGTCGCTGCTTGATAAAATGGCCGGTGATGTCTGGCAAAAGTTTGCCAATTTGCGCTTGCTGTACAGTTATATGTTTGCTCAGCCCGGCAAAAAGTTACTCTTTATGGGTGGCGAGTTTGGTCAGTGGCGCGAATGGTCGCACGATACTAGTCTCGACTGGCATCTGATGATGTTTCCTTCGCATCAGGGCGTGCAGCGCCTGATCAGCGATCTCAATCGTCTTTACCGCACCGAGCCTGCTCTCCATGAACTTGATTGCGATCCTCGGGGTTTTGAGTGGGTTGATGCGAATGATGCCGACTCCAGTGTTTACAGCTTCTTGCGCAAGAGTCGTGCTGGTGAACATATTCTGATTGTCCTTAATGCGACACCGGTCGTTCGTGAAGATTATCGGATTGGAGTGCCGTTCGGTGGTTGGTGGCGTGAACTCTTGAACAGCGACTCTGAGTATTATTGGGGGAGTGGTCAGGGGAATGCCGGTGGCGTGATGGCTGAAGCGGTTCCAAGCCATGGTCGGGAATTTTCGTTACGGTTGCGTTTACCGCCGCTGGGAGCGTTGTTCTTAAAACATAGTGGTTAAAGAACTTCGCCAAAGGGGCCGCACAGCCGCACGCAGAGCGTGTCTGCTCCGGCGTAACGTTGGTTTGAGCAGGATCAGAATACTGTAGCGGGTGGGTTGGTCCTCTGCTACAGTGTTCAGAAACGCACCGTCAACAAATCTGCGAAGGGAGACTCCAATGTTCCATCTTCCCTTGCCTGGTGCGATCTATCGTGATGATGGCACAACAACTTTTACCTTATGGGCACCATCTGCGGATCGAGTAGAACTGGTGCTCCTCGATCCGACGTTCCAAACGATCCCGATGCAGCCGATTGGCTATGATTGCTGGCACGTCGTCACAACCGCTCCACCAGGAACTCGGTATCGCTACCGGATCGATGGGAGCCGCGAGCGGCCCGATCCGGCCTCGCGCTGTCAGCCAGAAGGCGTCCATGGCCCGTCGGCAGTGATCGATCATCACTTCGTCTGGCACGATGAAGGGTGGCAAGGCGTTGCGCTTGCCGATCTGGTCATTTACGAACTTCATGTCGGTACCTTCACCCCAGAAGGAACCTTTGAGGCGATCATCCCCTACCTGCCATTACTGCGCGATCTAGGGATTACAGCGATTGAACTCATGCCGGTTGCACACTTTCCTGGGGTGCGTAACTGGGGATACGATGGGGTGTATCTGTACGCGCCACACACTGCCTACGGCGGCGTCAACGGGCTAAAGCGCCTGGTTGATGCTGCGCACGCACACGGGCTGGCCGTTTTGCTCGATGTGGTCTACAACCATTTTGGCCCGGAAGGCAACTATCTGTGGGATATTGCACCCCCGGCGTTTACCGACCGCTACCGGACACCGTGGGGAGCAGCGATTAATTACGACGGCCCGGACAGTGATCTGGTGCGCTGGTTGATCATCGAAAACGCGCTCGAATGGCTCCGTGAATACCATATTGATGGGTTGCGTCTCGATGCAACACACGCCATTTTTGATGTATCGCCCTATCATGTGCTCGAAGAGCTAGCCGATCAGGTTCAGGCGCAGGCCCAACGGTTGGGGCGTCCAGCGTATCTCTTTGCCGAGCACCCATTGAACGATCCACGTTTCGCCCGTCCAAAGGCGCTCGGGGGGTATGGCCTTACCGGCATTTGGTCAGACGATTTTCACCACGCACTCCATACACTGTTGACCGGAGAACAGAGTGGTTATTACAAAGGTTTCGGAAGCATCGAGCAGATGGCGACTGCACTTGAGCGGAGTTTCGTCTTTGCTGGCGAATATTCGCCCCATGCCCGCCGTCGGTTTGGCCGCGATCCTGGCGATCTGGCGGTTGAACAGTTTGTTGTCTTCGCGCAAAATCACGATCAGGTCGGGAATCGAGCACTTGGTGACCGCCTGGGAGCGACGTTAACCGAAGCGCAACTACGCTTGGCAGCGGCAACTGTGCTACTTAGTCCGTATACACCGTTAATCTTCATGGGCGAAGAGTACAACGAGCCGGCGCCATTCCAGTATTTTACCGATCACAGTGATCCGGCGCTGATCGCTAGTGTACGTGAAGGCAGGAAACGTGAATTTGCCGGTTTCCTGACGCCAGGCCAGGAAGTTCCCGACCCACAAGACCCGGCAACGTTCGCTCGCTCGAAACTGAATCATGCCTTACGTACAAGTGGGCGACACGCGGCCCATCAGGCCTTCTACCGTGATCTGCTGACGCTGCGGCGGGCGTTACCCGGATTGCGGCAGCGGCCGCGTACCAGGATACAGAGACGGGTAATCGTGGTAGAATGGCCTACGATCTGTCTGGTACTCAATGTTGGCCCTGATCCAGATCAGATTGATCTTCCTGCCGACTCATGGAACATCCGGCTCGATAGTGCCGATCCGGCGTTTGCAACCCTTAACGGAACGACCGTCACCTGTGCTGGCTATAGTGCAGTACTGTTAACAGCGACTTCATAAGGGATAGTCGTCTGTACAAATATGGAGTTGTTGTATGGCCGAGCGGCTGATTTGCATTCACGGCCATTTTTATCAACCACCGCGTGAAAATCCGTGGTTAGAAGCGATTGAACAGCAAGACTCGGCATACCCCTATCACGATTGGAACGAGCGCATTACCGCCGAGTGCTACGAACAAAATGCAGCTTCGCGCATCCTGGATAGTCAGAACCAGATTGTGCGGATTGTAAATAACTACAGTCGGATCAGCTTCAATTTTGGCCCAACGTTACTAACGTGGCTGGCAGAGCATGCACCGGAGGTGTATCAGGCAATCTTAACTGCCGACCGCGAGAGTCAGCACTATTTCGGAGCTGGTTCGGCGATGGCTCAGTGTTACAACCATATCATTATGCCGCTGGCCTCACGGCGTGACAAGGTAACGCAAGTCGTTTGGGGGATTCAAGACTTCAAGTATCGGTTTGGCCGTCATCCTGAAGGAATGTGGCTTCCCGAAACAGCGGTTGATCTCGAAACCCTCGATATTATGGCCTCCCACGGCATCCGCTTCACCATTCTGGCGCCAACTCAGGCCAGTCACGTGCGCAAAATTGGGGAAATGATCTGGCATGATGTTAGTGGTGGGCGCATTGATCCAACACAGCCGTATCTGGTGAAGTTACCGGAAGGGCGATCTATCACGGTCTTCTTCTACGATGGCCCGGTGGCGCGTGCCGTCGCATTCGAGCGCCTGTTGAGCAGCGGGGTTGGTTTTGCCAATCGGCTGGCCGGTATCTTCAATGATCAGCGACCATGGCCACAACTGGCGCATATCGCAACCGATGGCGAAACCTACGGTCATCACCATCGTCATGGTGATATGGCGCTGGCGTATGCGCTGCATTATATCGAAGAGACCAAGCTGGCGAAACTGACCAATTATGCCGCATATTTACAGCAGTATCGACCAACGCATGAAGTACAGATTATTGAACGGACCTCGTGGAGTTGCGCGCACGGTGTTGGACGCTGGATGAGCGATTGTGGCTGTAATACCGGCGGTAATCCGGGTTGGAACCAGGCCTGGCGTGCTCCGCTACGACAAGCCCTCGACTGGTTACGTGATACGCTTGCACCACGCTTCGAGGGCTTTGCCCGCCGCCTCCTCCTCGATCCGTGGGCGGCGCGCGACGACTACATCAACGTGATCCTGGATCGCTCGCCAGAGAATGTGGCCGCATTTATCGGGCGTCACGGACGTGGCCGGCTCGATGAAGACCAGCGTATTGCCGTATTGAAGTTGATGGAATTGCAGCGTCACCTGATGCTGATGTATACCTCCTGTGGCTGGTTTTTCGACGATCTGAGTGGAATCGAAACGATCCAGATTATGATGTACGCCGGTCGGGCCATCCAGCTGGCGCACGAGTTATTTGGTGAAGATGTTGAGCCGGCATTTCTCGACCGACTCGCGCAGGCCCGTAGTAACATACCGGCCCGTGGCAATGGCCGTGATCTCTACGAACGTCACGTGCGTCCGGCGATGGTTAATCTTCGCAAAGTAGGTGCACACTACGCCATGAAAACACTCTTCAACGGCGTCAGCGAACGCGAACAGATCTACGCCTATACGGTTGATCGCGAAGATTATCACCTGTTGTTAGCCGGAAAATCACGGCTGGCCCTGGGTCGAATTCGTATCCAGTCAACGATCACCGGCGATTCAACACGGCTCAGTTTCGGCGTCTTACATCTGGGCGATCACAACATTTCGGGCGGTGTCCGAGAATATCAAGGTGAAGCATCGTATCGCCAATTAGTTGAAGAGCTGAGCGAACTCTTTCTGCGCGCTGATATTCCCGGCGTGATCCGAATGGTTGATCGGAATTTTGGTCAGGAACAGTATTCGCTCAAGCTATTGTTCGGTGATGAGCAGCGTCAAATCCTGCAACGCATCCTCACGTCGAGTCTGGCGGAAGCCGAGGCAGCCTATCGCCAGATTTATGAAAACCATGCACCGCTGATGCGCTTTCTGGCCAGCATGGGGATGCCAGTACCGCGTGAGTTTCAAATCGCTGCTGAATTTGCCATCAACACCGAACTTCGTCGCCTCTTCGAGAGCGAACCGCTCGATTTCGATCGGATCAACAGTCTGCTTCGCGAAGCACAACGTTCGGGAGTAACGCTCGATAGTGCTGGCTTGAGCTATGCCCTCTCGCGTACTATCCGCTCGATTGGTGAACGATTCCAGCGCACACCCGGCGACCGGAATCTCTTAAGTCAGCTTGATGCTGCTGTTGGGTTGGCACGGGCACTGCCTTTTGAAGTCGACGTCTGGCATGCCCAAAACACGTACTACGCCCTATTACAAACAGTGTATCCGCAGATGAGTGCTGAGGCAGGTGAAGGGTATGCTGATGCCCATGCATGGCTACGCCTCTTCCGGGCGCTCGGTGTCAAATTACGATTTCGCCTGCCACCAGGAGAGCCATGAGAGATACAGACCCACACATTCCGCGTGCTACGTACCGATTACAGCTTAACGCCGATTTCACCTTTGCAGACGTTGCCACGTTCGTACCCTATTTTGCCGATCTCGGTATTAGCGATCTCTACTTTTCACCTATTCTCACGCCGCGCACCGGCAGCCGTCACGGATACGATATAACCGATCACTCTCAACTTAATCCTGAATTAGGTGGGAAGGAAGAGTTTGACCGTCTTGCCGCTGCCCTACGCACCCATCAGTTGGGTCTGATCCTCGATATCGTTCCCAACCATATGGGCATCGGTGATCCACGCAATATCTGGTGGCGCGATGTCCTTGAGAATGGGCCAAGCTCAATCTACGCTCCTTACTTCGATATTGACTGGGAGCCGGTACCGCCTGAGTTACACGGGAAAGTCTTGCTACCGGTGCTTGGCGATCAGTACGGCGTGATTCTCGAGCGAGGTGAATTACGGTTGTACTACGACGATGATGGGGGCTTTAGTCTCGGTTATTGGGAGCATCGTTTCCCGCTCAATCCGCGGAGCTACGCCGATATTCTTGCCCATCGGCTTGATGATCTACTCAACGAACTGGGAACGGATCATCCCGACGCAATCGAGTTACAGAGCATCATCACCGCCATCGGTTACTTACCGTCGCGTCACGAAACGACACCTGAGCGCGTGATCGAGCGTAATCGCGAAAAAGAAGTTGTGAAACGACGCATCGCGACGCTGGTGTCTACCAGTGAGCCGGTACGGCGTATGATCGAGCGCGCACTGGCCGATTATAACGGCAATCCTTCCGATCCCCGTAGTTTCGACCTGCTCGATGCCCTGATCGCTCGTCAATCGTATCGACTGGCATTCTGGCGAGTAGCCACTGAGGAGATCAACTACCGACGCTTCTTCGACATCAACGATCTGGCTGCGATTCGGGTCGAATTGCCCGAAGTGCTGCAAACCACCCACGATTTGTCTCTCCGCTTACTGGCGGAAGGAATTGCTACCGGTGCTCGGATCGATCATCCCGACGGTTTGTGGCAACCCGCAGCGTACTTTCACCAGTTGCAAGAGAGCTATCTACGCTACGTTGCCGCAATTCGCTTTGGCGGTAGTGCACCCTCCGATCTAGATGAACAGATTCGGCAACGCCTGGAGCAAGCCGAACGGGGAGAGCGCCTCTGGCCGCTTTACGTGGTAGCCGAGAAAATCCTGAGCCATGGCGAACAACTGCCGTCTGATTGGGCAGTCGCCGGCACGACCGGTTATGATTTTCTCAATCAGATCGGTGGCGTATTGATTGATCGCAGCAGTCAGCGCGCATTTAATCGCCTCTATACCCAGTTTGTTGGACCACAGCCAACCTTCGCCAACCTGGTCAACAGCAAGAAGAAAGAGATCATGCTGGTCTCGCTGGCCAGTGAAGTTAACACCCTTAGCCATTTACTAGATCGGCTCTGCGAACACACACGTCGTTATCGCGATTTCACGCTCAACAGCCTAACCTTTGCCATCCGTGAAGTGATTGCGGCGATGCCGGTTTATCGAACGTACATCAGCACGGATGGCGTTGTCAGAGAGCGCGATGAACAGGCAATTCGCCATGCGGTGCACGAGGCCAAACGGCGAAATCCGCGCACTGCAGCGCAGCTCTTCGATTTTCTTGAAGAGACATTGCTCTTGCGGAATCTGCATCACTTTGCCCCTGAAGCCCATGCCGAGGTCCTACGGTTCGTTATGAAGTTTCAGCAGCTCAGCGGGCCGGTGATGGCAAAAGGAGTGGAGGATACCGCATTTTATGTCTACAACCGTCTGGTAGCCCTCAATGAGGTGGGCGGGCATCCAGAACTCTTTGGTTGTGATGTCGCCGAACTACACCAGGCAGCCCAGGAACGCCTGCAACGCTGGCCGCACAGTATGGTAACTACCTCGACTCACGATACCAAACGGAGTGAAGATGTCCGTGCGCGCATCAGCGTACTGAGCGAGCTACCTGACGAGTGGCGACGGCATATCATCCGTTGGAGCCGCCTCAACAATGCCAAACGAAGCACAATTGAGGGAGGCACTGCACCGAGTCGGAACGATGAATATCTCCTTTATCAGACACTGGTTGGCACTTGGGAGGGCATGGAACATCTAACCGACTTTACCAAACGGATAGCGACGTACATGGAAAAAGCCACCCGTGAGGCGAAAGTCAACACAAGCTGGATCAATCCAAACGTCGAGTACGATGCTGCTGTTCAACGGTTTGTCACCGGCATTCTTGATCCCCGTCGTTCGCGGCGCTTCCTTGAAAGCCTCGACGCATTTGCTAATCGAATCGCCTTTTTTGGCAGGTTTAACAGCCTGACACAAACGCTGGTACGAATGACCACCCCCGGCGTACCCGATCTATATCAGGGTTGCGAGCTATGGGATTTCAGCCTGGTCGATCCTGATAATCGGCGACCGGTTGATTTCCGGCAACGGGCACAGCTCCTGAAAGAGTTACGTCAGCGGCGGGCAATGTGTGATACCGCTGCATTAGCGGCCGAGCTACTGACCACAGCCGCTGACGGGCGGATCAAGCTCTACACAATAGCAACGACGCTTGAGTTCCGCCGTGAACGCCCCGAACTCTTCATGTCTGGTGCATACCTGCCATTGTACGCCAATGGCATAGCCGCTGCACACGTGATCGCCTTTGCCCGCCGGCATCCAACAGCCGGGGAAGTCGTAGTCGTCGCTCCTCGGCTGACTGCGCGCCTCAGCGGTGGTCGTGAAATCCCACCGGTCGGTGATCTATGGGGCGAAACGTGGCTACCACTACCGGAGGTTGCTCCCGGCACCCGTTACTACAATCTGTTTACCGGCGAACATCTGAACACTGCCAATCATCCGACCGGCCCAGGGCTGGCATTAGCCGATATTCTGTGCCGCTGGCCGCTCGCATTACTAGTCCGTGAGTAATTCATTTAATGGTTCCGCTGCAAACCGGCATAGAGGCCTGTGACCGGCCAACAATGCTCGGTCGGAATCATGGTAGTGTCAAACATTTCGTTGCACTCTTTGAAGCCTCAACAACCCATGGAATACAGCAAAGATCAACCTCATGCACAGATTTTGCACAGTCAAAATGTTTGACAGCTCGACGATCACTGTGCTACTATTCACACAGTTATCTTGCAAAGATCAGCGTAGTATAAGTATTCCTAACTAAGGAACCGCATCCGAAATCGGGCAGTGGAGACTTTGCATGAAGTTGCATGAATATCAGGCACGCGACCTTCTAGCCCGCTACGGCATTCCGGTAACGGGTGGTGGCGTTGCCGTTACTCCGGCAGAAGCTCGTGCGATTGCCGAACAGATCGGCGGGCCGGTCGTCGTCAAAGCTCAGGTGCATGTTGGCGGACGAGGCAAAGCCGGTGGGGTAAAATTAGCCCAAACTCCGGCTGAAGCAGAGCAGGTAGCCAGACAAATCCTCGGAATGAACATTAAAGGGCTGACGGTCGAAAAAGTTCTGGTTGCCGAAGCGGTCAGCTATGAACGCGAAATCTATCTTTCCGCGATCCTGGATCGCGGCAGCAAGCGAGTGATGATGATCGCCTCGGCTGAAGGTGGCGTTGAGATTGAAGAAGTTGCCAAAACCAAGCCTGAAGCGATTGTAAAGATTCCCGCTCACCCAACAATGGGCTTGCTCGACTTCCAGGCGCGTGAGCTGGCGTTTCGCATCGGTCTGCGCGATGGCAAGCAAGCCAGACAATTTGCCCAGATTGCCAGTGCTCTGTATCGAGCATTTGTTGAGTCTGACGCATCACTGGCCGAAATTAATCCATTGGTAGTAAAGGCAGATGGTAGCCTGCTCGCACTTGACTCAAAGGTGCTACTTGATGAGAGTGCGCTCTTCCGCCACCCTGATCTGGCAGCATTGCACGATCCCTCGGCTGAGCCGGAAGCCGAACGTCGTGCTCGCGAAGCCAATATCACCTACATTAAACTTGATGGCAATATTGGCTGCATGGTCAATGGCGCCGGTCTGGCGATGGCAACAATGGACGTCATCAAGTTATCGGGTGGCGAACCGGCCAACTTTCTGGATATTGGTGGCGGTGCCAGCAAAGAGAAAGTCAAGACGGCCTTACAGATCATTCTCTCTGACCCAAATGTCAAAGCGGTGTTATTCAATATCTTCGGTGGTATTACCAGGGTTGATGAAGTTGCCCGCGGCATTATTGCTGCGCTGGAAGAGGTACCAACGAATGTCCCAATGGTAGCGCGGTTGGTAGGAACGAATGAAGAGGCAGGACGGGCATTATTAGCCGAATCGAAGCTCATTCCAGCAGCAACGTTAGCCGAAGGTGCACAGAAGGCAGTTGCCGCTGCGCGCGGTGAATTGTAAATCAGCGATCCAGGCTGCGACGAGCAGCGGCGATCAACGCCAGTTCGCGTCGGTCAAGCGTCTCCTGGGCGAGGCGTTCAAGCCGGACGCGCCACTCGTCAAGAATGACGGCTGCTCGAGCGGCTGCAACTGACCCTAGTTGTGCGATCCATTCTTGATCGCGCGCCAACAGGGCAAGTTGTAGTTCAACTTCAGTGTAACGACATGCAACAAACGGTAATCGTTCGGCACGCGCCGGTGGATAATCGGTACCGGCAACGAGTTGTAACGGCTCGCGCTTGAACAGACCAGCCAATAGCGTGATGGTACGCTCTCCAGGCATCGATAGCCCCAATTCGATATGAGACACTGCAACGCGGGAAATGGCGAGCCGCTCGGCCAGCTCTTGCTGAGTCCAACCGAGTTCGCTGCGCAAACGGGCGATCCGTTGACCGATTGGTTCGTTCATACAGGCAATGGTAACTCACTTAGCAGACACACAACCGATTTCATTGTATAGTAGCACCGTTTGCCCAACCGTGAGTGATGGCACTCAGTGGTGTTGTGTGGTGCTAATGTGAGAGGAATGTGAACAATGGCTCCAAGACGTGCGTTAATCACCGGTATTACCGGCCAAGATGGTAGCTACCTTGCCGAATTTCTACTCGGAAAAGGGTATGAAGTGATCGGCATGGTACGCCGTTCCAGTACTGTCAATTTCGAGCGTATCAAACATATTCAAGACAAAATCACGCTCGTCAGTGGCGATTTGCTCGATGAGGTATCGCTGATTCACATCTTGCGCGAGCATCGCCCGCACGAAGTCTACAATCTGGCCGCCCAGTCCTTCGTTCAGACATCGTGGCCCCAACCGGTCTTTACCGGTGAAACCACCGCCCTTGGCGTCACACGGTTACTGGATGCGGTACGGATCGTTGATCCCGAAATCCGGTTTTATCAGGCGTCGAGCAGTGAAATGTTCGGCAAAGTGGTGGAGGTGCCGCAGAAGGAAACGACCCCATTTTACCCCCGCAGCCCGTATGGGGTTGCCAAGGTATACGGTCACTGGATTACGGTTAATTACCGTGAAAGCTACGGCATGCATGCAACATCAGGCATTCTGTTTAACCACGAGAGTCCACGACGCGGGCTTGAGTTTGTCACTCGCAAGATTTCGCACGGCGTCGCGCGGATCAAACTAGGGCTAGATGAAGAGCTACGGTTGGGCAACCTCGAAGCCCGCCGTGATTGGGGGTTTGCCGGTGACTACGTTGAAGCCATGTGGCTGATGCTCCAACAAGATCAGCCTGACGATTATGTGATTGCAACCGGTGAAACTCATTCGGTACGTGAGTTCTGCGAGCTGGCGTTTAGTTATGTTGGTCTTGACTATCGCGATTATGTGGTCATCGATCAGCGTTTTATGCGTCCGGCTGAAGTAGACCTGCTGATCGGTGATGCCAGTAAAGCGCGCAAGAAGCTTGGCTGGCAACCACGCACCTCGTTTACCGAACTGGTGCAGATGATGGTCGAGGCCGACCTACAATTAGTTAAGGAGCAGATGCGATGAATCAATCTGAGACTCGGTTGATCGAGGAAGGATGGGCAGCGTTGGTTGAACGTCTTGGCTTAGCAAATGCGAGTCGCTTTATTATGCTGCTGGATCGGCGCACCGATGGTGCACGTCAGTATCTCCAATCGTTGTGGGGGACGCGACCGCATCCATCACCGCGTCCACAACCGCCGGTCGTCAATCACTCTGACACGTAACCCCTCTCGCATCCGGTCTCATTCTGCTGCCCTATCCGAACAGCGGGTAGGGCAGTTTTGTCACTGTTGATAAGTAGTAGGAGCGGTTTCTAATCCCATCCTCTGCTTGCAAGGGGAGATGCGGGCTAGAGGCTCACACTCTCAGGGTGGTTCAAAATACTATTCCCTGTCATATCAAGACACGGACCAGAAGCTCGCACTCCTAGGTTTGTCTATTGGCATCCGATAGTCTGCGCAATCGTGTCAGCCAATTGCTGCTGATCATTCGCAGACAGGTTCTGACCATCAAAACTGTTCAACACAATCACCTGCGTGCGCGTTGCTCCATAAACCGCCTGATGGTCAGGATTCGGTTCGTTACTCAGAGCGATGAACTTTCGCGTATACACGCCGAGCAGCTCGCTCACCAGGTTCAATTGCTTCGCCGCGTCCAGCGTGATTGTCTTTCCTTGTGATTTGCACTCAATACGGGCAAATTGATTACCACAGCGCACGACAATGTCTAGATCTACCTGTGGTCGCCTATCACCTCCCAGGAACTTGATCCCTTGCTTTACCTCAGCCTGCAACAGCCTGGCCCGTATCGCATCGGCAACCGCCTGTTCAAAGGCACCGCCAATATCTTTCGAGGGACCTGCCTCCTGCCATTGCTCCTTGCCGATGTGGGCATCAAGAAATTGTTTAATGTTAATGAGTTTTGGTAATGTAGTCTTTCCTTGCAAACGCAACGTTTGCTGGTTATCGTAACGGTACTCTTAGAGGACGTTCTGGGTGCGCTCACTCTCGAGATAAACAACCGGTGCACCACGCTTCATTGCTACCTGATTTGTCGCCAGTACCATCGCTTTGGTGCCGCCAGTAAGGTTAAAAATAAGGTCAGTGCCCTGCTGATTTGCCAGCTCTTCATCAAGCGCCTTGACCAGACTCTCAATATCGTAGGCATCACAACTGATTGAACGACACTGGCCAATAACTGACTCAATGCGCTGTCTGACCTGATCGGTTTGTGGTATGCAGATCAGAATCGTCTGGGGGGGTTTGAGATGCAAGGAGAGGAGAGCGAATTCGATGAAATCATAACCAGCCAACAGATCGGCGATCTGCCCAACGTTTGGAGAAGATTGTCCGTTCGGCATGGTTTTTCGTTACCTCCCACATTACAGCGCGTTTTTCTTGTTGGTCAAAGAACAACCCAATAACCTTCTTGCTCAAACTGAACTTGTACGTCATCCATTGGTATCGATCCAGGAGTCCAGCAAACGATGGCCGACGTCAAACTCGACCCAAAAGCGTGACTTTGTAATGTCACTCGACCAACCAGCGGCTCGATCTGCCCACGTATCTGGACGTTTGTTGTCACACTGACATGGGCCAGGAAGGAAGTATTTTTGGAAACGGATTGACATGGACGTGTACATGTAATCGGATCATCCTCCGGCTCCATTTCTATCAATCGAATCGTTCCAAAGCCATAGCGCCGCTCGCCTCCGACCTGGAGATTGCTCAACCAGTATTCCCAATTCAGTATCTTTTTCGCTTCATCGTCCAGGAATACCAGACCGCTTACCTGTGTTCGTGCACCATTTTGTCGGCTATACGGTGCGATGAATTCGACTTCATGCAGACTTCCATGTTGGGCTGAATTCGTCTTCGAGTCTAACGCAGTAGTGAGGTGGGAGTCTAGGTAACGGCGTTCAAACTCAGTGACACTCAAATTGCCGTATTTTAGACCATCTCCACAATAGCAAGGTGTCAGAAGTTGTGAGTTTTCTTGTGAGTTCTTTTGTGAGTTCTTTTGTGAGTTCTCATAGACAAACCAGTAGCCAAAGGCGCAATGGGTCTTGACCCATTCGCCGACCTGCTGATAGTCGCCTGACGAAACACCGTGGGTTGAAAAGCCCCGGCGCGTCAAGGCTTCGGTCACCGCACCCCAGAGGTTACGTGCGGGAATGTAGTAGCGGGTACGTTGCACGTTGCCCACCTTAT
>JAGHYT010000072.1:0-22458 GCA_017743535.1 Chloroflexus sp. | reverse complement strand
TGCTGCCGCTCGGAGGGTTGCAATGACGTCGAGCCGCCCTTGCGCCGGTTTCCCCGGCACCGAACGAATGTGGCGTCCGCGTTGACCCGAAATGGTTCCCCGCGAACCGCTGCGTCCGCGTCGGCGCACGGTAAAAGGAGTTTCGAGGATGTCCGGCGGTACCTCCGTTTCCAGGGCCGCTAAAATCAGATCTTCGACCGTCAGTTCATCATCGGGAGGTCGTGGTGGTTGATCTTCCTCTTCGTCTGAGCGGTCTTCGTCTTGCTGTTGGCTTGGTGGCGGTGGGGCCGGTTCAGGTGTTGGCGGTGGCGGTGCCTCTTGCGGCTGCATATCGGGTAAGCGGGTAGCCCGTGGCAACATCACCAATCGTACCGCCAGTTCAAGGTCTTCATTACTCACAGTTTCGCGACCAGCCAACGCTGCTGCGGCGCGAGCTGCACGCACCGCGAACATATCGGCGCGGTGGCCTTCAATCCCGAGCGCTAGTGCCGTCAGACTCAATTGCTGGATCTGCTCAGCGCTGATCGTAACCGAGGGCAGTAGTTCGCGGGCTGCCAGAATCCCGGCCAATACCAGCGCTTCGTCATCTTCGTAGTCGGTAGTGGGCTGCAAATTGCGGCGCACTACTTCTGCTCGAGTTGTTACCGGTGCTTTCCCGATCGGTGCGACGATCAATCCCAGCCGATCAAGAAGATGGCGCCGTGGTGGCCCTTCTGCTGGATCATAAGTGACCAGCAAAACAAAGCGCGCAGGTTCAACGACTGAAATGCCCTCACGTTCAACCCGTACCACCCCACTATCAAGCGCACTCAAAATGTGGTTAATGGTACTATCGTCGAGCAAATTGACACTATCAACGTAGAGCATTCCCCCATTGGCACGCGCCAACAGACCACTGCGATGGACACGCTCACCCGTTGCCAGGGTAGCTTCGATGTCGATACCACCCAACAACCGATCTTCACTGACGCCAACTGGCATCTCTACTAACTGACAGGGTAAGGTTGGGTCGAACTCGTGCCCACCGGCCAGCATACGGGCGAAGGCACGCACTAGGGCACTCTTGCCGGTGCCAGCACCGGCGCCGATGGCAACCCCTGCTAACTTCGGATCAACCGCCAACAATAAGAGTGCCTGCCGTGCCGCTTCTAATCCGACAATAGCCGTAAATGGTAGCGGCGCTGCTGGTAGTTCTCTGGCTTTCTGCACCATATCAGCATTCCTCTCAACGCGACGATGTTGCCTCCTTTTGCGATTCATGGCGGAGCGAGGCAGCTCCTCGCTCCAGCCTCACATCGCTTACGGAGTCAAAACCTCTTCGACGGCACGCTCGATCCGTACCGCATCATCTTGCGTTTCGAGCGGGTCTTTGCGCAGGCGGTGGCGCAGAGCCAGCACCGCAATACGGCGCACATCTTGAATGGTTACCTCATTCCGGCCTTCGAGTGCTGCCAGGGCAGTTGCAGCACGGGCCAGCGTTAATTCGCCACGATGGCCATCGACCTCAAGTTTGACGCACAGTTCGGCAATCTTGTAGAGTACTGGATCGGGTAACATGACCTCTGGCAGACGGCGTTGCGCCTGCTTAATCTTTCGTTGGAGCTTCTGGGTCTCTTTCGACCACTTCTCGACGAACGCAAACGGGTCGGCATCGTACTCGCGTCGCCGTTTCACAATCTCGACGCGCTCATTGACGTCGGTAATGGTGGTGATACGTGCGTGCAGGCCGAACCGATCCAGGAGCTGTGGACGGAGATCACCCTCTTCAGGATTGCCCGACCCAACGAGAACAAACCGGGCCGGGTGGCGTACACTTACCCCTTCGCGTTCTACCACATTGACACCCGACGCTGCCACGTCGAGCAGTACATCAACCAAGTGATCTTCAAGCAGGTTGACCTCATCAATGTAGAGGAACCCACGATTGGCGCGTGCCAGCAATCCGGGCGCAAAAGCCTGCACGCCCTGGGTCAATGCCCGTTCAATATCGAGCGTACCACAGACGCGATCTTCAGTCGCGCCGAGTGGCAAATCAACCACCGGCACCGGAATGTTGATCACGGGAGGCTTTTTGTGCCTACCGGTCTGGTGCTCTAGCGCCCGACACTGATCACATAAACCGGCCATACGATCAGGCGCGCAAGAATAAGGACATCCGGCCACGGCTTTAATTGGAGGCAACATAGCCGCAAGGGCCCGCACCGCAGTTGATTTCGCAGTACCGCGATGGCCCATCACCATCACGCCCCCGATGGTCGGATTAACGACACAGAGTAACAGGGCTAACTTTAGTTCAGCTTGACCAACAATCGCTACGAATGGATAGGGCGGAACCGGCGCATTGGGAACGGGCGCCTGACCATTGGTTGAAGGTTCGGTTACTGTGATTTCTTGCTCTTGTTCTTTGGTCATTGTGCAGCACCTTTGTCAAATAAAAAGCGGGCATCTGCCCGCCTGAACCGATAGACCCGAATCAGGCGGGACAGACGATAACAACCCATTGAACGTCTTGTGCGATGGGTGCCGCAATCCCGCTACGGGCCAGATTAACGCTGCGACTTCACCACCGACCCTGCCGTTGGTTTCCGACCGGTGCGGGTCCGACGGGCATAGGCAGTGATGTTTGTCCACAAGAACGTTAGACCGAGACCGAGAACGGTCAGAATCAAACAGGCCCAGCACAGGATCGCTGGTGTTAATGGACCGATCATCTGAGTGGCTTCACCGAGTCCGCTTGGCATAGGTTCACTCCTCTCGCGATAGTTTCGCTCTTGCGGAATACGAAGGCATGATCACTTCACGCATTTTTTGTGGATCAATACGGAAGTTCTCTATTAATTCTACCACGTAGCGCAAATGTGATCGCGGGATGGAAACAAACATTTCACTCGGATCAAGCCGGTTATGCATTCGTCCACCGCCATCGCCAATCGCAAAGACTGAATTTTTTGTGTGCCATGGGGTAGCGAAAATCGAGGCGCATGCACTGGCGCCTAGCTCACCCACAGGAAATGTCCCAATACGAACACTGGCTGCGCCGGCAATTTGCATAGCTCGTTGCGGATCAACGACGCAAACCATCAAATCGATTGGTACTCCATCTGGTACATCGTCGAGTGGTGCAGCAGCCAACGCCTTAATTGTTCCTGCTGGCAGCGCGTAGCTCTGTTGCTTGTTACATGCTGCTGCTTCTGGAGTATAGAACCCTTGTGCATCGGTTAAGTAGATGCCCTGAGTGATGTATGGTCCTGGCTCTGGGTTGAAGCCGAGATGATACTGCCCTACCCAGCAGTCGTGGTGATTGGCATCGACGTACACCCGTCGCCCCTGTTCTGCTTCACGAACAATCGCGCATGCGACAATATTAACCGGTTCGTAGCCTGGTGGCGGCCCATCATAACAGTAGGTGATTGCCACCGGTCGGCGTTTGACCCGCATCCGTTCGATCAAGAGGCGATGAAGCATTTTGAGATCGGGAACATCGTCTTGTTCACTCATTATCGCCTCCAGAACGGATGTTGCAGGTCAGGGCTTTCTGCATGCAGCGCGGCTGCCGTCTGGCCCCAGCGCCAGATCCATCCCTCGATCCACCAGCGGATACGTAATCGTAATGGTGCTACTCGATATTCAGTTGTCGTTTTGGTCAGGCGTAGCCACATCGCCCACCTCCATCATCCAACCTGCGGTTACAATGCTCGATTATCGGTAGAATGGGCTGGCCGGTCGGCGCAGATCAACGTAGCGGAACTGTTCGCCCGAACGCTGTAATGCAGCCAGGATCGCCAACTTGCTGTCGAGGTCGTCGGCATTGCCCATACAAATGGTAGTGTGACCATCTACGGTCAGCATCATCCCCCTCTTCGGATCGTAATTTGCTTCCGTAACGTACATGCCCAATTCTTTTAGCAACCGTTTCACGACCATACGGGTAGGCGCATCCATCTCTGGTTTGTCGCCAACCGCTCGTTCCATCAGGTCAAGCGCAATAATCGGCTTCGGCTGTCGGATCTGGTGCTCGCCAAATAACTCTTCGGCAGTTGCACCTTCAGGGACGATGTCCGGCTCTTCGGCGCCAAACACACTCAGAAATTCTTTGTATTCGAGTGGTCGGACCTCTTCCATCTTCACTGTCGGGAGCGTGCGGTCGATGATCTGGCGGGCTAGCCGGTCAAAGAGTGCATCGAAGCGCGGGTCCTGCAACGCCAACTGGCAGGCGTCGGCCAATTCGCGCACTTTCCGATCAAGCGGAATACTCGCCAGCACGGGGAGATTGATCTTTTCGGCAAAGCGCGCGGCAACGCCGCTGCCGTCATCGCGATTGACCACCAGGCCCAACAGTTTCGTTCGCCCACCCATACTGGCGAAATACTTGGCTGCGCTGGCAATATTGTTTGCCGCATAGAGGCTTTGGCGGTCGTTACCACAGAGGATAATCACCTCTTCCGCCAGGGAGCGGGAAAGTGGGGTTGCGAAACCGCCGCACACCACATCACCCAGAAAGTCCATGACTACATAATCAAGTGACCACTGGCTGAGACCGAATTTTTCCAGCATATCGAAGCCGAAGGTGATCCCGCGTCCGCCGCAGCCGCGTCCTACCTCTGGCCCGCCAATTTCGCAACCATACACCGTTGCTGCCCCGTTCATAATCGTCGTCTTAAAGATAACGTGGTGAGGGGCCAGTTCGTCTTCACGTCCGGCTTCTTTAAACTCACGCCAGACATCACCTAGCGTTGGCAGGCTGACCCCGCCGAAGAGGGCATTGCAGCTATCGTGTTTTGGATCACAGCCAAGCTGAAGAACCCGATTGCCGAGCAACGCCAGCTTACTGACCAGATTGGTGGTGAAAAACGACTTTCCCATGCCGCCTTTACCGTAGACGGCCAACATCCGTGCGGTTGAACCGGTTTGCTTCTGTTTTGGATGGGCTGGCATACGTGATGTCTCTTTCCAGGCGTATTCGCTTGTCAGTAGCAGGTCCCTCTTTGAACGTGCATGCAATAGCTGGTTACTCAGCGTCCTGGTTATTTTGTGGCCAGGTCACCACGACCTTCAGACACGCCGGATCTTCGAGAGCCAGTCGATAAGCGGCCTGAATGCGTTCGAGCGGTACATAATGGGTAAGCAGACCATCCACCTTTAAGTCACCGTTAGCCAGTAGATCGCGAGCCCGTGGTAAATCGCCGTCAGGACCAAATTCCCACTCGCGGGCCACCAAAATTTGCGCCTCACGCATAAAGACCGGTGCATAGGGAATATTGATGTGATCGTAGTATCCCAACAGCACAACCCGACCATGGTCGGCCAAGAGTGGCAACGCGCCGGACAGGGCGCCCATTGAGCCAGTAGCCTCGATCAGCACATTGACTTTGGCTTCACCAATCGCCTCATCGAGCGATTCGCGCGTCACATCGATCACCTGATCGGCCTGACTGGCTTGCAACCGTACCGCTACCCGGTCGGCGACTGCCACGTGCTGGGCACCGGCATACTTAGCTAGACGGGCTGCTAGTTGCCCAACAATGCCCTGCCCTAAAACCAACACTCGATCGTTGCGCCGAATCTGGGCAATCTTGATGCCGTGGAGTGCAGTTGCAGCTAGTGCCAGTAACACACCCGTTGCCGGTTCGATTGATCCGAGCGGTACCACTCGTTCGTGTTCAGCAGTAATGTACTCGCTTTGCCCTCCCCAGGCGGCATTGACACCGCGGAAACAGCGTGCGCCGCCAATGTATACCCATTGCCCTAACAACTCTTTCGGCGCCTTGCTACCGACCTGCACAACCTGCCCAACCGTCTCATATCCAGGAACTACCGGGAAGAGGAGCTGGGGTTGCGGCAAGCGTCCATCAAGCAGCATCCGTTCGGTACCGGCGCTGATCGAGGTAAAGGCCGTCTTAATCAAGACATCCCCAGCTTTCGGATCATTCACCTGCACCGTGCGAATCTCAATCGTGTTCCGCTTGGGAATAACTACTGCCCGCGACTTGATCGGCATACGCTTGATCTACTTTCTAGTACGCCGTAGCGTAGTCTCAAGACTTCAACTGGTGGCTGTGCCACATCAATCCTCTGCCTGCTATTGCATTTTTGCCGTCCCTGCCGCCTGAGCCTGTATCTGGGCTTGCAACAAGCGTCGTTGCTTGGCCGATTGAATTCCTTTCACAATAAATTGTCCGGCGTTGAACAAATAAGTGACATAGGCAAAGACCATCACCCACATCACGGTGCGTTCATCGAGGTTGAGCCAAATGGCAACGAAATAGGCATTGTGAGTAATGATCGCGATGAGATTGCCGAGATCCTCCCAGAAGAATTCGGGCGCCATGAAATATTTGCCGTAAATGTCGTGTTCCCACAGCATACCGGTAATGGTAAGCGCCCAGATCAGCGCAATTTTGAGCCACACACTGATGGTCGCGATCCAGTAGCCCTCACCGGTGGCAAGATAACGGATCACCAGTGCAAAGCTAATGAGGAAGACAACAAATTGGATAGGTGCAAGAATGAATTGCGCTTTTGTCCATGGTGATCGATTGCGCCGTTCGAGTTGTTCGGGCGTATACATCATCTGCCTCCGCTCTGTTCAACCCGCGCCGGTACATGCTCACCAACGCGATGTATTGTGAGGAGAAAGCGGTGTTCAACAATTTGCGGTTCGTTCAGATCGGGCCAGCGCTGTTGGGCCCAGGTCTTCAACCGTGCTATTGCCTCGGCCAAAATGTCGTCGCTCAAGGCCCAGGTTTCGGCATCGATCCGTGCTGCCATACCCTCGATCACCTCAGCAGGACTGAGGGTTCGCTGCCATCGTGCTGCTTCGATAGCCTCACCTATCACGGGTGCACCGAGCTTCGCCAGATGTTGACTCACTGCGGCTCCGGCGCCTGGCGGTCGTGCACCGGGGAGCAATTCCATCACGACCTGTCGCAGGTGGGCGCGTAGCATTCCAACACACGAACTGGGATCGCGCCAATCAACCCCCTGGATGATCAGACCACCGGGTTTCGTAACCCGCACGATCTCGGCCAGTCCACCACGCCAGTCAGGTAACAGGTGCAAGACATGCACTGCCAGCACTGCATCGAACGTCGTCCTGGCAAACGGAAGCGACTGGGCATCGGCCTGCACGAGCTGCAACGACATACCGGCCTGGGTTGCCCGTTCGCGTGCAGTTGCCAGCATGCCAGGTGAAATATCAATCCCAACCACGATCGCGCCCGCTCCCGCAACCGGCAGCGCAATCCGTCCGGTTCCCACCCCGATTTCTAGCACGAGTCTCCCCTGCCCGAGCTGACGCACAATCGCCTGCCCAATAGCGGCTGCCACATCTGGCGGATGGGCACGCTGTGCATCATACACACTGGCAATGTTGTCGAAGGTGATGTCAAGTGCCATAGCGGTGGATACATCTTTCCAGCGTGGGGGTGAAACCGCGTTTACCCCCACGATGATCAAAATTGTTTCAGGAGGCCGTATCCATCGCCAGTGCGGTGGTGATGTCCTGGCGGGTAAGACCCTTAAACTCCTGCACCGAGATCCCGCGCAGGATACCGGTTGCGACGACCATCAGCAACGCTTCCAGGCCGAAGACAAGCCCGTACCCAACGGTCGGTGATACCAGACCACCTTCGATCATCACCGTATGGCCCAGGCCGCTCAGGACATTAGCAAAACCATTCCCCAGTCCCTGCGCCATCCCCCACATTCCCATATAGAGACCGGTCTGACCTTCGACCGTCATCTCCATCATCATCGCCAGTGCACCGACATTAAACAGACCGATGCCGAGACCCATAATGAATAGGGCGGGCGAGATAATCTCGCGTTGGAGAGACAGCGCCGAGACCATCAGCATTGCCAGACCGCCGGCGATACCCAGCCCACCAATCGTTGCAATAGTCTTCTTCTGGATCGGGAGCAAGCTGGAGAGGATACCAATCCCGAGCATACCAAGCAGGGCGCCAGCACCCCACACTTGTTGAAATGCAGCAGTATCCTTCTGCGGCATTCCAAAGACCTCAGCACCGAATGGCTCCAGGATTGCATCTTGCAGGAAAATACCCATAATCGCCAGTAGTACGAAGGCGAAGAAGCCGCGTACCTGTGGGTTGCGCCTCATCAGGCCGGTAGCTACTCGCCACGTCTCGACTGGGCCGGCTTCGCCACGCTCAGGAGCCTGGGCGAGTAGCCGTTGATGCTCTTCTTTCGAGATCGGCTTCTCCAGGCCAACTACGCCCAATAGCACAGTGATAGTTACGACAATGGGGGTCAGATTGTAAAGCTGTTGCATTGTCTCCGGCGAGTAGACGGGCATAATGACTCGCGAAACACCGGCTGAGACAATGCCGCTGATGATGACGGTGGCCCAGATGAATGCGACTACCGCACCACGCTCTCTCGGTGTGGTCACTTCGGCAATAAGGGCATTGGACGAGCTTCCGTTCATTGCCATCAACACGCCGAAGATGAAGATAAGGACAAATGCTTCAACCGTGGCGATAAATGAACGTTCTCCCAGGCCAATGGCGATTCCTGGTAAGGCAACGAAGATCAGAGATGCGCCAATATTTGACAGAATAACATAAGGCGTGCGCCGTAAGCCAAAGATGGGATAACGGTCGGTAAAGCGCCCCCAGTACACCTGAAAGAACGAGATGAAGTGGTGGAGACCGATCAACGTGGTGACGATCACCGCCATCGCGCCGAGGTCAGCAATCGATACGCGATTGAAGTTAAAGGTAAGCAAGGCGAACATCCACCCAGCGCCAACCCGCATCAGCGAGAGGCGAAATGTTTTGACGGCGAAACGGAGCAGGCCCATCACGCACACCTTTCTAGCTGTTTCTGCGATACCAATGCATCTGTAGCACAGAGTTTGTACTACTTTTTTCCGATCATGCAAAGTTCGCTGCTGGCGGACGTGGCAACTAATCAATGTAGGTACGAGGCATTTGGGATCCCATATCTGAGGTGGAGTATAGCATATATTACAACCCTGTGCAATATTTGCAAAATTTGTGCAATCGCTTGTCAACTTCAAAAATTTGCATATTTTCACAAAGTTTTATTAGATACCATTTTGATACGACAACAAAATTTCTTTGGGAAGGCAAAAACGATTTTTGAAAGCTCAATCAAACGATATAATTATCAATTGCATTGCATGTACAAACATTTTGCGTGACGACTGCTTCACGCACGTCGTTGTGAAATCTTCACGCTGTTTGGATACAACAGCGCCTTTGTGAACATGCGTGAGACGTAGAGCTATGTCGACGCACCAGCTACGGTGGTGCGTAGGAAACAAGGAACGATCTTAGAGCCTGATCAAAAACTTTTCATCGGGCACACACCGTGCTCGGGCAACCACGGCGCGAGAGATTGCCAATATTCGCTCCGGCTGTTCTCCCTTCCTCTCCGCCACGGGGAGCGGAAGGGGGGATGGAGAAGGTGAATGCCACCAAGCGTGCTCCGCAGTACCGATGCTGAGATCGGTGCAACAATTGCCCAACATTGCTGGTAATGGTAATGCTCTGGTTCGCCGGAGACATATACTGTTTTTTGACCATTCGGTCGTACTTCGGCTGTTGCCGAGTAATCAATGTGTTATGTGGGGTCATCTTATGTCACACTTCGTCGCTGCCCGTCGTTTTCTATTCAGTCTGTTCCTGATCATTGCTGTAGTTTTCGTTAGTCTGCGGCCTGATGTGGCTCTGGCTAACGCCACCGTCAATGTTATGCTCAGTACCAGTTTCCCGGTGGTCAACAGCGGTGATTGGTCAGTGATTTATGTTGATTACAGTTGTTCGAGCGTTGTCAGTACACCTTGCGAAAACGCGACCGTCACTACAGTGATCCCGCTAGAGCTGGCCGGTGGTTCTGGTGATGTGCAGGCGCTTGGTGCTGGTACTTCGGCATCGTACAATCCGACTACTCGCACCGTGACATGGACGTTCAGTTCGCCGCTAGCACCGGGTGATAGTGGACGGTTGGAATTGCGGGTGCGTTTCCCCGCCGGTATAACCCCTGATGGAACAACGGCTACGCTGCGGGCCGAGATGCGTTCAACCACGGCGCCGCCGCGCTTGTCGAATCCGTTGACAATTACTGCTCGCGCTGAGCCACGTGCCGTCGCTACGAAGACGTTTGTGTCAGGTGGTGCTCCCGATGTGCCGACGACTTATCAGCTTCAGGTCTGTATTCCAGATAATGGTTCGGGCGCGCTGAATCTGACCAATGTGCAGATTACCGATGCGCTGCCTGTAGGGGCGACGTTCGTTAGTGCTTCTGATGGTGGCTCGTTTAATAGCAGCACGAATACCGTCTCCTGGCCAGCGACTAGCCTAACGGTGCCAGGCAATCTCTGCGCAACTCGCACGGTGACGGTTGTCTTCCCTTCGGCTTCGTTTCCCGTCGGGACTGAAGTGCGCAATGTGATGAATGTCTCTGCCCAGGCCGGTTCGGTGACGATTACGTTGACCGATGATGATGTACGGCGGATTCAGCCGCCAACGCCAGGGTATGGATTTACCAAGAATGGCCCTACCTCGGCATTGGTGGGTGGTACCGTGACCTATACCTTCAATACTATTAACACCGGTACTACGCCATTGAATGATGTAGTGGTAACCGATCCAGTGCCGCCTGAGTTGGAGGTGACGCGGATCACGGTGGCTGGTGGGAATATTGCTGGTGTGCGGGTTGAGCTGGCGTATACGACAAATGTGAATTCTACCTTTACCCCGGTTGGTACGTTTACAACGACAAGCTGCGTGAACATTGCGCCAGTCTCGGGTGGTGGCTGTAGTACGCTGACCCTCGGTGATGGCGAACGGATTACTGCTATTCGCTGGCGCTACCTCGATCCGTTACCGTTTGGATTTAGCGCAACTGGACATAATTTTAGTGCTGTGGTGACCGCAGTGCCGGTGAATGCGGTCGTGGTGAATCAGGCGACCAGTACCTTCACTTACAACGGGTATACTGCTACGCGGCTTGATGAAGCTCGCACACGGATCATCGAGCCAGGCTCTCGTGCGGTTGTGACGAAGTCGGTGAATCCGGCGGTAGCCTATGCTGGTGATACTGTTACGTACACGATTACACTGGAAAACAACCAGCTCGGTAGTGTTAGCGCCGGTCTGGTTGATCCGGTTTTGGCCGATCTGTTAGTAGAGAGTCTGCGCTACGTTGCTGGCAGTTCAGTCGTGGTATCGAAGCCGACCGGCGCCCCCGATCCGGTGTTGGATGTGATTGACAACTACAACGGTACCGGTCGTACTCTGCTGCGTTGGCGTTGGTCGGGCTATAATTTACCGCCGAATGCTTCCTTTACGATTCGCTTCCAGGCCCAGATCGATCCGGCTACGGTGACCGGTACCATCGCCAATACTGCGTCGTTAGCCAGTTTTGCCAATCCGCCCGGTCAGATTTTTATCGATCAATGTTCTCAACAAGCGCCTGACAGTCATGATTTTGATAGTGATGGCAATATCAGTGAACTGATCTGTTCATCCTCGATTACCAGCCTTAGTCTGGCGGCAGCGGCGACGGCTAGCTCGGCGAAGTGGGTGCTCGGCCAGCTCGATACCGAATGGACGCGCGATCCCTACACCGGTATGACTACACCCGGTGGTATGGCCGATTATCGGCTGATCATTACTAATACCAACTCCGTTCCCTTAACCAATCTGGTATTAATCGATATTTTGCCATGGGTCGGTGATGTTGGTGTCGTGCGCTTCAATCAGCCGCGTGAAAGCCAGTGGCAGCCGTATCTGGCCGGACCTATTGCTGTACCCGATGGGGCAACCGTCTATTACAGTACAACGAACAATCCATGTCGCAATCCCGACCTCGGTCTGACCGACACCAGCGGTAACCCGATCGATGCGCCCGGTTGTGTCGATCCGCAGTGGTCAACCACATTACCGACTGACATAACGACGGTACGTTCGGTACGAATTGATTTTGGCAGCCGTATTCTCTACCCGCAAGATTCGGTGGTGATAACGTGGCCGATGCGGGCGCCGTTAGGTGGTACCCCTGGCGAGATTGCCTGGAATACGTTTGGCTATCGGGCGTTTGATATTTACGGGAATCCGTTGCTGGCTGCCGAACCACCACGAGTTGGTATTGAGCGAGGAGCGGTTATACCGCCTTCGTATGGGAATTACGTCTGGCTCGATGCCGACCTCGACGGTGTGCAAGACCCTGGCGAAACTGGGGTGAATGGCGCACGGATCGATTTCTACCAGGACAGTGATGGTGTTGCCGGGCCAAGCGCCGGTGACCGCTGGGTCGGGTTTACGATCTCTGGCCCCGATAATGATGGCAACCCCGGTTACTATCTCTTCTCCGATCCTGATGACATTCCTCCCGGCGATTACTACATTCGGGTAACGCCGCCAGCCGGGTATGGCTTTACAACACCCGATCAAGGTGGTGATGATGCTCGCGACTCGGATATTAACCCGACCTCGCGCTACAGTGCGGTCACAAACCTTGCATCCGGTGAAAATGATGATACCTGGGATGTGGGATTGGTGACCGTCACTGCGGTTGGTGATTATGTCTGGATTGATCGCAACGGGAATGGTATCCAGGATGAACCGCCATCTGATGGGGTCAATGGAATTACCGTGCGGCTATACAATAGCATTGGTACCCTGATTGCCACAACCGTCACTGCCGATGATCTGCTTGGTAATCCTGGTTACTACCTCTTCAGTGGGTTAAGTGCTGGAAGCTACTTCATTGAGTTTGTCCTGCCAACCGGCTTTACCTTTACGACGGCAGACAGCGGGAGTAACGATAACCACGACTCTGACGCTAATCCAACTACCGGACGAACCGGTGTCTTCACGCTGGCTGCAAACCAGCTTGATCGTAGTCGTGATGCTGGATTGATTGTACCGACCGGGAATCTGCGTCTCGGTAATCGGGTCTGGTATGACCGTGATAACGACGGTCGCTATGAGCCGACGAACGGCGAATCCGGTATTAATGGTGTGCGTCTAAGCCTGTTCCGTGATGTGAACAATAATGGTCTCCCCGATTCCGGTGAGTACGTTGGCGGTGCGACCACCAGTACGGTCGGTGGTGAGGCCGGGTATTATCAGTTCACCAATCTAACTGCCGGTAACTATATCGTAGTAGTTGACGACGATAACTTCGCTCCTGGTGGTGTGTTGTACGGAATGCGTTCGAGTAGTGGCAACGATCCGGCGCCTGACCCCGATAATGATGTCGATCATGATGATAACGGTACACTGATTGCCGGCATTGTCCGCTCGTTGCCGATCACACTATCAGTTGGTGGTGAGCCGACAACAGACGGTGATGATGCAAATGGCAATCAGACCCTCGATTTTGGCTTTATCAGAGGTGCAGCTCTGGGCGATCGGGTCTGGTTTGATACGAACGGCAACGGGATTCAGGACGCTGGCGAGCCGGGCGTAGCCGGTATCACGGTTGAGTTGCTCGATGGTAGTGGGAATCCGATAGATAGTGATCCGGGTACGCCCGGTGTGCAGCCAACGATAACCGTGACCGATGGCGCCGGTCGCTACGGTTTCACCGGTTTGAACGCCGGTACTTATCGTGTACGGTTTAGCAATCTACCTGCTGGCTATAGTTTCACAACCGCCGATCAGGGTACGAACAACGAGCTGGATAGTGATGTTGATGCTAGCGGATTGACGCCGGTCATCACCTTGACCGCCAATCAGACCGATCTGAGCTGGGATGCCGGTCTGGTTGCGTTGCTGGCCAGTGTTGGTGATCGGGTCTGGAATGATCTGAATTACAACGGCATTCAAGATGCTAGTGAGCCGGGGGTTAACGGTGTTCAGGTGAGTCTCTATCGCCCTGGCTACGATGGTGTGGCTGGCACGGCTGATGATGAACTGGTGGCTACAACGACAACCGGCGTCAATGGTCTCTACAGCTTCGCCAATCTGCCACCCGGTCGCTACTTTGTGCAGTTTGGTTCGCCGCCGGCCGGTTACGCTCTCACTGCAACCGATCAGGGAATTGATGATGCGGCTGATAGTGATGCCGATGTCACTACTCGCCGCACTGCCCTGATCGATCTGGCGCCGGGCGCGAATGATCCCAACTGGGATATGGGTCTGTTCGTGTTCGCTTCAATCGGTGATCGGGTCTGGCGCGATACCAACAACAATGGGATTCAAGATACTGGCGAGCTGGGTGTCGGTGGGGTGCAGGTTCGTCTCTACCGGCCCGGTAGCAGTGTTCCGGTAGCCACTACAACGACGAACAGCAGTGGTATCTACACGTTCACCAATCTGGTGCCAGGCGACTACTACGTTGAGTTTAGCTTGCCCGCCGGTCATCGTGCCAGCCCTCAGAACCAGGGGGGTGACGACTCTCGCGATAGTGATGCCGACCCAGTGACCCGGCAAACGGCGGTAACCACGCTTGATCCGGGCGAGAACGATCCGACCTGGGACTTTGGGATTGTGCCGACGGCCAGCATTGGTGATCGAGTCTGGCGTGATGACAATGCGGACGGTATCCAGGATGCGAGTGAGACGGCTGGCATCCCAGGTGTACAGGTTGTGCTGTACGATAGCGCCGGTAACCCGCTGAATACTACTGTGACCGATGCCGATGGTTTCTACCGCTTCGAGAATCTGCTGGCCGGTGATTACTACCTGCGGTTTGTCGTTCCTGCCAGTTATATCGTCAGCCCACGGGATCAGGGTAGCAACGACAACGCCGACTCCGATGTTGATCCGAACACCTTCCTGACAACCACGACGACCTTAAGTGCTGGCGAAAACGATCTGCGCTGGGACCTCGGCCTGTATCAATTGGCTAGCCTCGGTGATCGGGTCTGGCACGATGTTAATGGCAATGGGCGGCAGGATAGTGGCGAGCTTGGTGTAGCGAATGTGCCGGTTTCTCTGTACCGGCCTGGGGCTGACGGTATTGCCGGGACGTCTGATGATGTCCTGGTCGCTTCGACGACAACGAACAGCAGTGGCGAATATCTCTTTACCAATCTGCCACCTGGCCGGTATTTCGTTCAGTTTGGTGCTGCACCTGGCTACAGTCTGCTTAGTCCGCGTGATGCAGCCGTTGCCACTGACGAGACCGACAGTGATGTAGATGCGAACCGGCGCACTCCCATTGTCGAACTCCTCTCTGGCACGTCAAACCGTTCTCTTGACATGGGTGTGCTGAATCCGGCCAGTCTGGGGAATCGGGTCTGGTTTGACAGTGATGTTGATGGGATTCAAGATGCTGGCGAGAGTGGGGTTAGTGGGGTCACGGTGGCACTCTATACCATAAATGGTACGCTCGTTGTGACCCAGACGACTGATACCAATGGTGAATACCTCTTCACCGATCTCGTGCCAGGTGAATACTATGTAGTTTTCAGTAACCTACCGGCCAACCACTCCTTCACTCGGCTGGATCAGGGTAGTAATGATACTGCCGACAGTGACGCAAATCCAATTGATGGCCGTACCGGGATTGTGCGGCTGAATTCTGGCGATAACAATCTCACGGTTGATGCCGGTATCTTCGAGACGATCACTGTTGGCGATCGGGTCTGGCTTGATCGGGATGCCGATGGTATCCAGGATACTGATGAGACGACCGGCATTCCCGGTGTGCGCGTTGAGCTATTGCGCGACAGCGATGGTGTCGTGCTCGATTACACGTACACTGATGGCAATGGTCTTTATCAGTTTACCAACCTCTTCCCTGGTACCTACCGCATTCGCTTTAGCGAAATCCCAACCAACTATGTGCGCAGTCCGCAGGATCGAGGTGGGAATGATCAGCTCGATAGCGATGCCAATGCCACCTTTGAGACGGCGCCATTCACGCCGGTATCAGGGAATAATCCGCAATACGACCTCGGTCTCTACCGGCCGGCCCGAATTGGCAACTTCGTCTGGGAAGACCGTAACGGTAATGGTCGCCAGGACGCTGGCGAGCCGGGTATCCCGAATGTCACGGTGACTCTGAATGGCACGACCGGTGCGGGCGATCCGGTTTCTCTGACGGCTCAAACTGACAGCAACGGTTTCTACCTTTTCAATAATCTCACGCCAGGTAGCTACTCCATTACCGTGAGTGCCCCGGCTGGCTATTTCTTCACCGCAGCCGATCAGGGTGATGATAGCGGCGACTCGGATGCAAGCAGTACTGGCGTCATGGCCACGACAACCCTTGAGTCGGGCGAGGAAGACCTGACCTGGGATGCCGGTCTCTACCGTCCGGCAACGATTGGCGACCGGGTCTGGCGCGATACGAATGGCAATGGAGTGCAAGATACCGGTGAAACAGGACTTGATGGTGTTACAGTGACACTAACTGGCACAACCGGTAGTGGCGCCCTTGTCAATCAGACAACCACGACGGCTGGTGGTGGTTTCTACAGCTTTACCGGTCTGGTACCGGGCACATACCAGATTACCGTCACTGCACCGACTGGCGAAGTCTTCACCTATCGCGATATAACAGCAACAGAAGTTGCCGGAGCGAATGATGCCAATGATAGTGATGCTGATGCGTCAGGTGTCATGATCGCCACTGTCCTTGAGTCGGGTGAGGTCGATCTGACGTGGGATGCTGGTCTGGTCATTCCGGCCAGCCTGGGCGATTTCGTCTGGGAAGACCTAGACGGGGACGGTGTGCAAGAGACGGGTGAACCTGGTTTTGTCAATGTGTCTGTAGCGTTGATCGGCGCCGGGCGTGACCGCACCTTCGGCACGGCTGATGATACATTGGCGACCACGACGACCAATGGCAGCGGCGCATATAGCTTTACGAATCTGCAACCCGGTCTCTACCGTGTGCGATTCACGCGGCCTAATGGCTACGCCTTCACCGTCGGCGATGCATCAGCAGCGACCGATGCTACGGACTCCGACGTGCCGACCGGTGTGAGCGCGACAGCGACTACGATCACGATTGATCTCGAGTCGGGGGAGAATGATCTCACCTGGGATGCCGGTCTCTACCAGCTCCTGTCGTTGGGTAATCGAGTGTGGGAAGATACCAATAACGACGGTCAACTCAGCGCGGGTGAGTTTGGTATTGATGGCATCACGGTACGTCTCTACCGCGATCTCAATGGCGATGGTGATGTGAACGATAGCGGTGAGACGACGCCAGTCGCTACAACCACGACGAACCACGGTGGCTACTACCTGTTCAGTGGTCTGGTGCAGGGCGACTATCTGGTAGAAGTGGTCTTACCGGCAGGTTATGTGTCGAGCACCGGCACGAACGGGAGCACCAGCGGGCCGTATGAACCGGCGCCCAATGCTGATACCGACGCGACTGACAGTGATGATAACGGTACCCAAAGCGGTAGTGTGGTGCGGAGCACCATTGTGCGTTTGCGGCCCAATAGTGAACCAACCGGTGAGAGCGATCCGTTACCCGCTGCACTTACTGACCCGGCGCGCAACGAAAACAGCAACCTGACCGTTGACTTCGGTCTTTTCCGACCAGCCCGGATCGGGAATCTGGTCTGGTTTGACCGCGATGCTAACGGTGTGCAGAATGGTGGTGACGAGACCGGTATCGGTGGCGTGACAGTCCAACTCTTCTTCGATACCGATGGTGACGGTCAGCCAAGTGCTGGTGATACCCTGGTTGCAACCGCAACAACTGCTGCTGATGGCAGTTATGGGTTCAATTATCTCATTCCGGGTAGTTACTATCTGAACTTTGCCTTACCAACCGGCTATGTCCGTAGCCCACAGGATCAGGGCGGTAATGATGAAACTGACAGTGATCCTGATCGCACGAATGGTCGAACCGGTATGATCATGCTCTTTGCCGGTCAGAACGATCAAAGCCGGGACGCTGGTCTCTATCAGCTCGTCAATCTGGGAAATCGAGTCTGGAATGACGTCAACAACAATGGGTTGCTCGATGCTGGCGAGAGTGGGATTGACGGGGTAACAGTCAATCTTTACTACGATGCAAACCGCAATGGCACAATTGACGGTAGCGAGACGACGCCATTGGCTACGACAACGACGAGTGGCGGTGGCTTCTACAGCTTCATCAACCTCGATCCAGGTGATTACCTGGTTGAGATTCCGGCGAGTAACTTTACAGCCGGCAATGCACTTGGTCCGAGTGGTACTCAGCCTGCGTTCCGTTCAAGCACGGGTATAGTGGGAAGTGCAACCGGTCCTTATGAGGCAGCCCCAGACCCTGATAACGACATCGATAATGACGATAACGGTACTGATGATGGTAGCGATAATATCCTTTCTGACATTATCACCCTGCGCTCACAAGACGAGCCAACCACCGATGGTGACGGGAATAACGGCAATCTCACGCTCGACTTCGGCTTCTTCCGCCCGCTAGCGTTGGGCAACCTGGTCTGGCACGACTACGACAATGATCGTACTGTTGATCCGGGTGAACCGGGCATCAATGACGTCGTTGTCCAACTCTACCGCGATATGAATGGTAACGGTAGCTATGATACCGGTACCGATACGCTGGTGGCAACGACTACCACCAGTGGTGGCGGGAACTACCGCTTTGATAACCTGATACCAGGTGACTATCTGGTCGTCATTCCGGCTAACAACTTTGCCAGTGGTGGCGCGTTACGCTTCTTCCGCAGCAGCGATGGTGGGAACGCCAACGATAGCGCCGATGATCCCGATACCGACATAGACGGCGATGACAACGGTATCGGGCCGAACGTGGGGGTTGTGACCGGCGCTGCAACCGATCTCGTTCGCAGCGCAGCAGTAACGCTCAGCCTCGGTGGTGAGCCAACCGACGAAGATGGTGATAGCAATACGAACCTGACCGTTGATTTCGGCTTCTACAGCTTGACGATTGGGAATCGGGTCTGGCTCGATTACAACAACAATGGCGTGTTTGATGCTGGAGATGCAAGTACCGGATATGTCAACGGTAGAGAGATGCGCTTGTTCTACGATGCCGATGGGAATGGCGTACTAAATGGTAGTGAAGCGACAGCCGTCATTACCACGACAACCAGTAACGGCGGTCGTTACCTGTTTGGTGGCCTCCGTGATGGCGGAAATTACGTGGTAGAATTGGTCTCGAATGCTAGTAATGTGTCGAGCACCGGTATCAATGGTATGGCTACCGGCCCCTACGAACCGGCGCCTGATCCTGATGACAGCACGGTTGATAATGATGACAACGGCACGGCTAATGGAAACAACGAGCGCAGCGCTGTCTTTACGGTGCGCGTTGGGATGATGCCTACTGGCGAACCCGATACGGCCATGCCAACCGGTGTGACCAATCCGGCCATTGATGCGAACAGTAATCTGACCATTGACTTTGGTCTGTTCGACGAAGGTCAGATCGGTGATCAGGTGTGGCTGGATGCCAACGGTAATGGTATTCAAGATACTGGTGAAACAACCTATATTGCTGGTGTGACGGTTACAATCTACAATGCGGCAACCAATCAGCCACTCGATGGTGACCCGAATACACCTGGAATCCAGCCGATCACCCGCACGTCAGTCGCGGCAGCTACCAGCTACCTGTTCAACCGCCTGATTGCCGGTACCTATTATCTGGTCTTCAGTGACATTCCTGCTCAGTATGCTATCAGTCCACTTGATCAGGGTAGTAATGATACACTCGACTCAGATGTCAATCCGATCACCTTGCGAACGGCCGATATCACACTTGGCAACACCAACAATAATGATCGGACGTGGGATCTTGGCCTCTATCCGCGTCTCACCTTGGGTAATCTGGTCTGGTACGATGCCAACGACAACGGTGTCGTTGACAGTGGCGAGAGCGGTATTCCCAATGTGCGGGTTGAGCTATACCGCGATAGCAATGGTAATGGCCAGGCCGATACAGGAGAGTTTGTTACCTTCACAACTACGGATGGCAACGGTGCCTATCTATTCAGCGGTTTGGAGCAGGGTGACTATATCGTAGTCATTCCGGCCAGCAACTTCGCCGCTGGGCAGCCTCTCTACCGCCATCGTTCAAGTACCGGTAGCAACGGATCTGCAACCGGGACTTATGAGCCGGCGCCGGATCCGGATAACAACATCGATAACGATGACAACGGTACCGACACGATCAATGGAGTTGTCAGCGGTGTCATTTCGCTCAATCCGTCGTTTGAGCCAACCACCGATGGCGATGATGCCAATGGCAACCTTACGCTCGACTTCGGCTTCTTCGAGCCGCTCACACTCGGTAATTTGGTCTGGAACGATCTGAACAACAACGGGGTCGTTGATGCTGGTGAACCCGGTATTGATGGAGTACGGGTCGAACTCTACCTCGACAGCAACGGTAACAACCAGGCTGACGGTAGCGAATTTGTGGCCTCCACTACCACGTCGGGCGGCGGCTTGTACACCTTCACCGATCTGATCGAGGGGAATTACATTGTGCGCATTCCGGCCAGTCAATTCGCAACCGGGCAGCCCCTGGCCAGCTTTGTTTCCAGCACCGGTGCCAATGGCTCGGTGACCGGTCCTTATGAGGCAGCGCCCGATCCGGATAATAATGTAGACAATGATGACAATGGTACCACCGGTGGCAGTGGCAATGTTGACAGCGCGCCGATCACGCTTGCCCGCGGTACCGAACCGGACATTGCTGTTGACGGTGATGGTACGAACGGTAATTTAACGGTTGACTTTGGCTTCTTCCGTCACGCCCGGCTTGGCGATCTGGTCTGGCACGACCAGAATGCCAATGGCGTGCAGGATAGTGGTGAGAACGGGGTCAGTGGTGTAATGGTTGAGCTATTCAGCACCGGCCCCGACAACGCAATTGGCGGCGACGACGATACGCTGGTGGCAAGTACGACAACTGCGGTGAACGGTATCTACGGCTTCACGCATCTGATCCCTGGATCGTACTATCTCCGTTTTGCGCTACCGGACGGCTATAGCGATGTCAGCCCACGCGATCAGGGTAGCAATGATACCGTTGACAGCGATGCCGATCCGACCACTCGCCTCACTTCAGTTATCACCCTCCCCGTCGGTGCTAATGACCAGACGTGGGATATGGGTGTCTTCAACCGGGCTAGTGTTGGCAACTTCGTCTGGGAAGATGTCAATGGCAACGGACAGCAAGACAGTGGCGAGAATGGGATCGATGGAGTAACCGTGACCCTGTATCGAGCCGACGGAACTGCGGTTGGTTCCGTCACCACGACTGGCGGCGGCTCGTACAGCTTCAGCGGTCTACTGCCCGGTGAGTACTACCTCGAATTCAGCAACCTGCCCGCAGGTTATGTATTTACCTTTGCCGATACAGGTTCGGATGCGAGCGATTCAGATGCGAACCGGACAACCGGACGAACTGCTACCTTCACACTGGTAAGTGGTCAGATCGACAATACCTGGGACGCGGGCCTCTACCGTCCGGCCAGTATCGGCAACTACGTCTGGGAGGACACCAACGGCAACGGCTTGCAGGATGCTGGTGAGCCGGGGGTGCGGGGCGTGACCGTCCAGTTAAGCGGCACGACGGGGGCAGGCGTCACGGTGAGTCGAAGCGCGATCACCGACGATAACGGCTTCTACCGCTTCGACGATCTGGCGCCGGGGACGTACACGGTAACGGTCGTACCACCCACCGGTTACGTCATCACGGCCGCCAATCAGGAGAGCAATGATGCCATCGACTCTGACGCCGACCCGACCACGGGTGCAATGAGCGCGACGGTGCTCGAATCCGGCGAAGTTGACCTCACCTGGGACGCGGGCCTCTACCGCCCGGCCAGTATTGGCGACCGGGTCTGGCGCGATACCAACGGCAACGGAGTACAGGATGCTGGTGAGCCCGGAGTGGCGAATGTTGAAGTGCGGCTGAGTGGCACGACTGGCGCAGGCGTTGCTGTGAGCCGAACAACCACGACCAATGGCAGTGGCCTCTATCGGTTTGACAACCTTGCGCCGGGTATCTATACCATTACTGTCATCGCACCGGCTGGTGATGGCTTCACAGTAGCCGACCAGGGCGGTGATGATGCACAAGACTCCGATGCCGACTCCGGCGGAGTGATGCCATCAACAACGCTGGTTTCGGGTGAGGAAGATCTGAGTTGGGATGCTGGCTTATTCGGTGCGGCCAGCATCGGCAACTACGTCTGGGAGGACACCAACGGCAACGGGGTGCAGGATGTTGGTGAGCCGGGGGTCGAGGGGGTCGAAGTACGGCTGAGTGGCACGACGGGCGCAGGCGTTGCCGTGAGCCGAACAACCACGACTGACAGCAATGGCTTCTACCGCTTCGACGATCTGGCGCCGGGGACGTACACGGTAACGGTCGTACCACCCACCGGTTACGTTCTCACGGCCGCCAATCAGGGGAGTGATGATGCCATCGACTCCGACGCCCACCCAACCACGGGTGCAATGAGCGCAACGGTGCTCGAATCCGGCGAAGTAGACCTCACCTGGGACGCGGGCC
>JAGHYT010000071.1:0-22897 GCA_017743535.1 Chloroflexus sp. | reverse complement strand
CCCTCACCTTCCCCCCCACCCCCTTCCTCTCCCGCAGCGTGGGAGAGGAAGGGGGTGGGGGGGAAGGTGAGGGCCGCCAGGCGCGCTCCACAGCACAGGCTCTGAATATGGCGATGTCATGGTCGCGACTCATTAAAAGCCTAGATTTTTGATCATGCTCTAATACACTGGCGTACACCAATGATGATACTTCTTCACCCGCCCACGCACCACATCGGCATACAAGTTGACCAGCATCATACCAATTGGGCCAACCGTCCCAGTGCCAACTGGACGCCGATCAATCTCGATAATCGGCTTAATCTCAGCGCCGGTACCGCAGAAGAACGCCTCGTCGGCCACGTAAAGTTCGGTACGGTCGATGGGTGCTTCCCGAACCGGAATGCCTAACTGATTACGCGCCAGCTCCATAACAACCTGGCGAGTAATCCCTTCCAGAATATCACCACTCGTTGGCGGCGTTATCAATACGCCATTCCGCACGATAAACAGATTGGCTGCCGATGCTTCAGCCACATGACCATCATTACTCAGCACAATCGCTTCATCATAGCCGTTGAGTAACGCCTCGCTCTTCGCCAACGCCGAATTGAGGTACGCACCACAAGCCTTGGCCCGTGACGGAATAATGTTATCGTCGATCCGTCGCCATGATGAGACACAAGCCTTAATTGCCGAGCCAGCCAGGTATTGCCCGAATCCAACCGCAAACATTGTGAAACTATCGGTCAGACCGTGTAACTGCACGGCAATCGCCGGATCACTCTTGTAGAGCAGGGGTCGAATGTAAACATCTTCACGGAACTCCTCCCGTCGTAGGAGTTCAATAGTAATCTGACACAGCTCATCGACGCTGTAGGGCAACTTCATCATCAAAATGCGGGCTGAGCGGTGTAGTCGCTCCATGTGTTCGCGCAGACAAAAGACATAGAGCTGCTGATGGTCGGCATTCCAATACCCGCGAATACCCTCAAAACATCCGGTACCGTAATTGAGCGCATTGGTCATCACACTCACCTGCGCTTGCTCGATAGGGACAATTTCACCGTTGAAGAAGGCAAAACGGTTGTTAGGCACGGTTGGTTCCTTTCTTTATCATTATGCTACGCCTTTCATAGTGTGGAGCGTTTCTTCTGCCAAGTGTACCACCATTATTTAGGGCTTTTCAACGTTCGCAGTGCCCACGCTCGCAGAGAGCGACTGCCCCCTCACCTCCCTCCCCGCAAGGAGGGGAAGGGGGATGATCCGCGAACGGGATCGGTCGCAGCGATACCTGTCCGCTGTGGTGTTTCATTATTCTCCCCCCGTGGAAGAGGAAGGTAGTGGGTGAGATAAGATTGGGAAGCCATCACTCTCGCTCACACCTGGGTGCGCGGGCCTCCGGCCCGCATTGTATGGAATGCCTCTGGAAGGCACCGGCAAGCGCATGAACGCCATCGGGGGCAGGTTTGGAACCTGCCCCTACTGCACGCCGATAGGCACAAGAGAGAAAACAGGAAATAGCAGCGGTGATGCACATGATCGGCGCACCAGCAGGGCGTAGAGCAGACTACCGTTGGGAGCAAGAAGCTACGCTTCTCCGCACGCACAGCTAACATTTTGGGGGTCTTTCTATCCCACTCACCTCTCACGCCTCTACCTTACTCCTCCATCGCAATACCCAGCAGCGAAAAAACGCTAAAAATCCCTACTGTTGGTGACCGCCAACTAGATGAATGGTTGCCGACCGTGTTTGCAAATAAGTACCAAGGATGGTCAACCCCGTAGCACTGATAAGACCAACAATCGCGAACGTCAGCCAGGGGAATGCCGGTACATTGAGAGCGGTTGCCAAATCGATCAACAAGCCGCCGCTCAAGTTACCTAGCCCCCCGCCAACAGCCAACGCCAGCGCATTCACCCCGAAGTAAGAGCCGAGTGCTCGTTGATCGGCCAGGCTGGCAGTGACACTCTGCTGAGCCGGTGTTGCCAGCAGCGTACCAAGGGTAAAGATGGCTACACAACCTATCAGGAAGGGAAACGAGGCGGCAATCGCAACCATCCCCAGCCCCAATGCCATCAACACAATACCAGTGATCAGCATATACAACGGGCGAAGCCAGCGTTCTACAATCCCGATGACCGGTAACTGCAACACAACCGTCATCCCGGCATTGACCCCATAGATCCAGCGCACGGCTTCAGCAGCGTTCGCCAGCCGTTCACCGATCAGTGGCAGGCTGATGGTCAATTGCACCCACATAAACCAGAATCCCATAAGCAGCGTGGTAAAAGCGAGGAAGGGTCGATCACGGAGTGCCAGACTAAGTCCAAAGCCTAGCCGCGAACGGTCAGTTGCCGTCTCTATCGGTGGTAAGAGCAGCGTTATTCCTCCGATGAGCGTAAAACAAGCGGCAGCAGCTAGTGCTACCGTACTGAAGCCGTATTCCAGCAGAAATGCACCGAGGAAGGGACCACTAACCATTCCCAATCCACCACCGACGCCATTGATTGAGTAGGCACGCGCCCGCTCATCTTCAGTTGTCAACGCTGCGATACCGGCCCGACTCGGCGCCTCGAAGAGCGCACCCCCAAGCGCTGAAAGCAGCATTGCCCCAAAGAGTAAGAGTGGCGTATCGGCAAAGGCCAGACAGGCAAAACCAACCGCACGTATTAGAACACCAGCGGTGATCAGGCCACGACCACCGAAACGGTCAGCGAGTACTCCGCCACCAACACTCACTCCCTGCTGCACGAGCTGGCGCAATGCTAGCGCCAGCCCAACCGTCACTGCCGCAAACCCTAACGTCTGTACGTAATGCACCGACACTAGGGGAATGACCATAAAAAAGCCAGCGTACATCATAAAATTGATGACGATCAAAATGATCAATCCCCGATACCTGACAGGACGTGGAAGGTCCATTTCGACAAATTTCTAGGAGGATTCCCGACAACGTCCGATCAGGGTGAACGAACATGTTGCCTTTTCCTCCCTACAGGTAGAGACAACCTGTCAGTTTCTTACCTGCTGACAAGTCACCTCTGCTAGCGGTTCCCTGCTGCCATTCCCCTTCGTCTTCTTCCCGATTACTCGCGCTGCCCAAGCGAATAGCACCTCTCGTTCATCATCCCCAGCCCTACACCGGTAGGTGCGGACTCCCAACTCGCCTCAACGATCACTTCCGCCCCGTATGAGGATACGGTGTGTGATAGCTTCACCCACTTTGCTGAGACACAGGCCAGCCACCTACGTTGCGAGGGAATAGAAGTGTGCGGTCCAGACACACGTGCATACATACCCTCTACGTTACCATACCTGCCCGATCTGCGCTACAGATCACTGCAATCGGGCCGGTCAGCATGTGACTCAGCACGACCACCAGCGAACGTTGACCGGTACCGCGAAGCTGACGCGCCAGTGCATCGGTGTCAAGTGGTGAACCGCGCTTTTTCACCGTGACCAGACCACCATCAAGTTCACGGACCAGTGCCCGTAACCGTTTTAGTTGAAAGGGGAGCCAGGTGATAATCGGCCATGAGCGGGCAAATGGGGTTGGGATAGCCGTTTCAGCCGTGAGATAAGCAATATCGGGCGAAAGTTGATGAGCACCGAGCTGTGCAGCTAATGTGGTAACCAGACCGGCACGGATAATTGCCGGATCAGGTTCGTAGAGAACTGCCAGCGGCGGACTGAGCGTGGGAGATGGTGATGGTGAGGCAACCATAGTTGCACATGATCCATCGCTCCGCAGCACCGTTGCTCGTCGGGTCGCGGTCACGAATGGCCCCAACCAAAGGACTGCCTCCCTCAACTCACCATCGAGTGAAACAAACTCAATTTCAGCATTGGTTGGTAGCACGGATGGATCGATCCCCGGCGCCAGCTTAACCACCAGTGCTGATGTATAACGCTGCCAGCTCAAAACATGCGATAACGGCGGTTGAAAGGCGTCAGGATCAAACACCCGCCTTCCTTCACTACGCCGAGACGGATCGCAAAAGAGTGCGGCTACAGACGGCGGCGGTTCAAGCATCAGATCGCGCTCAACAAAGAGCACTCGTGAGCCTAATCCCAGGGCTTCGACATTGAATCGCGCCAGCGCCAGACGGATCGGATCACGTTCAACCGCAGTCACCTGTGCACCAGCAGCAGCCAGTGCAATAGTATCGCCGCCGATCCCACAACCGAGATCGGCAACGTGACCGACACTGACCATGCGGTTGGCACGATGGGTTGCAACCACGGTCGCTGAAGCCTGTTCAAGGGCGTCACGGGTAAACAACATCCGGTTGGCCTCTGGAAATTTGGTCATGGCGCGCCGGCGCAACAAGGCCTGTTCAACTGCCACCCGCGCCCGTTCAGCAGGTAAAAACCGTCGCAGCCGCTTCAATTCGGCCAGAATCGTCTCCTCACCCAGATCGCGCTCGGCGAGATCGGCCAGCACCGCCATTCCTTCTGATGAACAAAGCCAATCCATAAGGGCCTGATCCATAGGCATTCCGTGTACAGTCAATGAAACACCACAGCGGACAGGTATCGCTAACCCCAATCCTGTTCGCGAAAACTGTGTATCCTGGTGCGCGGGCCGCTGCCTCACTCCTCCCCCCATCCCCCGTAAGCGGGGAGATGGGGGTTACCAGCAGCACTAGCAGGATGATACACGGCATGCCCAGACAGGATTGGTATGAGATAGCTGCATTTCCTGGCAATTATAACCGTCACCGCACCAGTAGGGGTGTAGCGGTGCTTCGTTTCCCCACCAATACACTAGTCGGGGCGTCGTAGGAGCATAACGGTGCTGCATTCCCCACTCTGATACATCCAAAGACGATACAAAGCGCGGTACAATAAGCGTAGTACCGATAAGCTATCGACAAGCGAGGTCTGTCATGCGTAGAATTGGCTGGCTCATATTCATACTCGCCTTTGTCCTGACTGCATGTACCAACCAGACAGTACAGACGCCGATTGCAACTCAAGTCGTTCCCACCACGGCACCGGCGCCGGCGGCGACTGAAGCCGTTCCCACCACCCAGCCATCGGTGGTCACCGACGTTACTCCGGAAATAGCTACTGCTGGCATCCAGCAGGTGCTCGACGGGTACGTTGAAGCGTACAACACGAATAACATCGAACTCTTACGCTCGGTTGTTGATCAGACAAACGCTCCTTTTCGGCGCCTAGTCGAAGAACGTTTCAAAACATTTCAGGAGTCATCGTTTGCCGGCAATCGCTTTGGGCGAATGCGCGTCTTGGAAGTCAAACCCCGTGAACACGGGTTCTGGCAGGCGGCTATCGATGATGGTGGCTACCGCCGTGACATCCTCTTTCGGCAAATGGACGATGGGCGATGGGTGATGAGTGAACCGACTGAAGAGCAACTCGGTCAGAAAATTAGGATCGAGAACGAATATTTTACGCTCAACACTTACGAATGGGCCGCAGAGGTTAATACGATTATTGAAGACATGGTCGTGCGTGCCCGACAGCAGGTTATCGATACGTTAGGCCGTACCCCTGAAAACAAATTCAACGTTTATCTACGACCGATCTTCGGAATTTCACCACCGGTCAATCCGAATTCACTGGCCTGGTACTCGGCTGGCTCACGTCCGCGCAACGACCGGGTAGACATCTTCGCCCCCTTCTCATATGCCTTTGGCTTTTACGACCCCAACGTTGGTTGGGAAGGGGAACTCTATAGCACCATTGTCCACGAATTAACCCACTGGGCCTATACACGAGCCTTTGCACAAGAATACCGCATCACTGACTGGATGAGTGAGGGTCTGGCCGAATACGTCGCAAATAATCCACGCCGCAATGCGGTAAGCGCCGCTGTGCGGATGGGACGCATCATTCCGCTCGTCGACCCCAATGGCGGCATCCGTCCGCAAGATATGGATCACATGACCACGCTCGAAGTGGATCGGAGCCTGGCCTACGGATTTGCCTACTCGCTGGTGGCGTATATCGTCGAGACGCAGGGTGGGCTTGATGGCTTCTGGCGCTTGGCGGCTGCGATACGAGATACACCGGGAACGGGGATCGAATTTTACGATAAGGCGCTCCAGAAAGCCTTCGGCATCAGCTACAAAGAGTTTGACGCTGGTTGGCGGAAGTGGCTACAAGGGAACTATTAGCGCGTGGCCGAGACATCTTGTGCGAGCGATGAAAGTCGTTGCATGGTCTCCTCCTACGATTGGTTCCCATCCGAAAGTATCATAGCCCACGCCACCATCCGAGACCACGTTCGAGCACTGATGGACATCATAGGCCATTCGGCAATCGTAAGGAGTGCGGCATCGCCGCGCCCTAGGCGATGTTACCCCTAGCTACGTAGCCTCCCTGGCGCAGCGGTGCAATCATGAACGGCATAGGTCGTGTGTCGTGCCTGATCGCAATGACGATGCGGTATTCAGGGCGACAGTTGTGCACGAGACAGCGGCCCACCCGCTCAGAGAACGGGAGTATTTTTTTCCAAATGGTCGTTTTATCAACAGGAACGCCTATGTCTGCGCCACGCCTCATCGTACCTGGTCTGTACGAATTACGCCTGTCGATGCCCCTCAGTTCGGTGAATGTTTTTTTCTTGCTCACCGCCGAAGGTGTCACTCTGATTGATACCGGCTACCCTGATCGAGGTATTGGTGTATTGGCCGGCCTGTCGGCGCTGGGCCGGACATCAGCCGATATACGGCACATCATTGTGACCCACCATCACATTGATCACGCCGGCAACTTAGCTACCCTCCAAACCCTAAGCAATGCAACCGTCTGGATGCATCCCCTCGATGCCGAAGAAGTCAGGCACGGCAGAGCACTACGGCCAACCATCCACAACGCTCCTGGTTGGTTCAACTGGCTCGCTGCCAAATTGGCAGCAATGATCATCCCCCAAACCATCACACCGGCTCAGGTTGATCAGCACGTCACTGATGGCACTATGATCCCCTTTGCCGGTGGCTTGATTGCCGTTCATATACCCGGTCACAGTACTGGTCAGATCGCATTGTACTGGCCAGCACAGCAGACACTCTTTGTTGCCGATGCTGCTGTCCATCGCGGGAGACGACTGCATATGCCACCGGTGCTCGAAGATGAGACGGCAAACGCAGCCAGCCTCGCTCGCCTCGCAACCTACCGTTTTTCCACCCTCTGTTTTGGTCACGGCCCGGCGTGTTCTGGGCCAGAGGTGCAACGTGTGTTTCGACAGTATGCCGCGACGTTGGCGCGGCGGAGCTAACGAAGACCTGTAAGGCATTGTCGCGCTTCACTTGCTGAGAGCTTTATTCAGCGTTACCATAACGGCATATTGGCAACGAACGCCATCATTGTACAAGGAGGTACGTGATGAACCGCACGATTCGTGCTCCTCGTGGGACAACACTTCATTGTGCCAACTGGCAGATCGAAGCTGCTTACCGCATGATCCAGAACAACCTTGATCCCGATGTTGCATTTGATCCGATGCACCTGATCGTCTATGGTGGACGTGGCCGGGCAGCACGCAACTGGGAATGCTTCGATGCGATTCTTGCTACCCTGCGTCGCCTGCAACCGGATGAGACACTCCTTGTGCAGTCGGGAAAACCGGTTGCTGTCTTCCGTACCCATCCTGATGCGCCACGTGTGCTGATCGCCAACTCCAATCTGGTACCGGCCTGGGCTACCCAAGAAAACTTTGACCGCTGGGAAGCTGCCGGACTAACAATGTACGGTCAAATGACGGCAGGAAGCTGGATTTACATCGGTACCCAGGGCATTTTACAGGGAACCTACGAAACCTTCGGAGCATTGGCCCGTTCTGCGGGTTGGGAAACACTACGTGGAAAATTGGTGGTTACTGCCGGTTTGGGCGAGATGGGTGGTGCACAACCGCTAGCGGTGACCCTTAATGAAGGAGTTGTGATTGCTATCGAGGTTGACCGCTGGCGTGCCGAGCGCCGTCTGCGGCTGCGGCAGGTGGATCGACTCAGTGACGATCTCGAAGAGGCGATGACATGGGCTGAAGAAGCACGGGCAAGTGGAAGACCATTATCGATTGCATTAATCGGAAACGCAGCAGAGATACTACCTGAAATGTTACGGCGCGGTGTGCTGCCAGATGTAGCAACCGACCAAACCAGCGCCCATGATATTCGCTATGGCTACATTCCCGCCGGATTATCACTGGAAGAAGCGGCTGAACTGCGTGAGCGTGACCCGGCAGAGTACGATCGCCGGGCAATGGCCTCAATGGCCGAACATGTGCGAACGTTGCTCGAATGGCAACGGCGCGGTTGCATTGTGTTTGACTACGGAAACAACCTGCGTCAGCGCGCTTTTGACGCCGGTGTACGTGATGCGTTTAGTTATCCGGGCTTTGTGCCAGCTTATATCCGCCCTCTGTTCTGCGCCGGGAAAGGACCGTTTCGCTGGATAGCCCTGTCTGGTGATCCTGAAGACATCTATGTTACTGACCGTGCAATTGCCAATCTCTTTCCCGATGACGAACACCTCGGTCGCTGGTTACGTCTCGCTCGCGATCACGTTGCTTTTCAGGGTCTACCGGCACGGATCTGCTGGCTTGGCTATGGCGAACGAGCTAAAGCTGGCTTGCTTTTGAACGAACTGGTAGCTCGCGGTGATGTAAAAGCACCGATTGTGATCGGTCGCGATCATCTTGATGCAGGATCGGTTGCCAGTCCTAACCGCGAGACAGAAGGTATGCGCGACGGCTCCGACGCGATTGCCGATTGGCCACTCCTCAATGCGCTGATCAATGCGGTTGGCGGTGCTACGTGGGTGAGCATTCATCACGGTGGTGGTGTGGGTATCGGTTACAGCATCCATGCCGGACAGGTAATCGTTGCCGATGGTACGCCTGAAGCTGCCCGCCGGATCGAGCGTGTTCTGACAACCGATCCAGGTATGGGTGTTGTGCGTCATGCCGATGCGGGTTATCCCGAAGCCATCGCGTTTGCCCGTCGTCACGGTATCGATATACCGATGCTGCCGAATCACGACATTACGGAAACTCATGTTTTGTCGCACGACGAGTGATGGGCACAGATCGCACCAGGAGGAGCGAGTTCTGAACCCTCCTCCGGTTGTGACGTGTTAGCTCGGTGGTTTCAGGACGGTTGATGAAGCAAGACATCTCTGCTATGCAGCGGTGCAACAAACCGGTAAAACATCACCATGCAGGCAGTCCTTCCCTTCAGAACCGTCATGATCAGTTTGAAAGTAGCGACCTATGGAACAATGTGACCTTCTTATTCACTCAGCATCCCAGATTGTCACCTGTGCCGGGCCACCCGGCCCTCGGCGGGGTATTGCGATGCGTGATGCTGGTATCATCACACAAGGTGCTCTGGCAATTCGTGGCCCGGCGATTGTCGCTGTCGGACCAAGCGACGAGCTACGGCGCCGTTTCACTGCCCGCCAAGAGATCGATGCTACCGGTCAGGCTGTATGCCCTGGTCTAATCGATTGCCATACCCACATTGTTTACGCTGGCGAACGCATAACCGAGTTCGAGCAACGCTGTGCCGGAGCTACGTATCAAGAGATTATGGCTGCTGGTGGTGGTATTCTCCGCACGGTACGCCTAACCCGTGCGGCCTCGACCGCGACGTTAGTTGCAGAGACCTTGCCCCGCCTGGCTCATATGCTGCGTCTAGGCACAACCACTGCTGAGGTGAAGACCGGGTACGGTCTTGAATGCGACACCGAGTTGCGCCAACTGGCAGTCATTGAACAACTCGCTGCTCTACAACCGATTGAACTGGTGCCGACCTTTCTTGCTGCCCATGCGGTACCACCGGAGTTTCTTGATCGCGCCGATAGCTATGTTGATCTAGTTGTCGAAACGATGTTGCCACTGGCACGGCGCTGGTATCACAGCTCGTCATTTGCCGACCAGGCCATCCCCCTTTTTGTCGATGTGTTTTGTGAGCGTGGAGCATTTACGGTTCCCCAAAGTCGGCGGGTACTCATGGCTGCCCGCGATCTCGGTCTGCCACGGAAGGCACACGTCGATGAGTTTAACGAACTGGGTGGGCTGGCAATGGCCCTGGAAGTAGATGTCACCTCGGTCGATCATCTCGATGTTACCAGCACGACAGCCTTTTCGGCCCTGGCCGCCAGTTCTACGATCGCTGTTCTCTTACCGCTGGTTTCGATCAATCTTGGCACAACGCATTTTGCCGCTGCTCGACAGATGATCGATGCCGGAGTTGCTGTGGCGCTGAGTACTGACGCCAACCCCGGATCGGCGCCGTCACTGTCGTTGCCGCTTACCATGGCCATTGCCTGTCGTTATCTGCGGATGCTACCGGCAGAAGCACTCTTGGCAACGACCGTTAATGCAGCATACGCCATTGGCTTAGGTGGCAGAGTCGGTGCTCTCATGCCAGGCATGCAGGCTGACCTGCTGATTCTGGCAGCGAACGATTACCGCTGGCTCGTATACGAGCTGGGTGGTGCTCCCGTCGCACAGGTCATCAAGCGAGGGCAGGTTGTCTGGAATGAGCGGATGTCCTGATGCTGACGACCTGTATTGTTGTCGCGAGAACGGGTTTGCAACCCTGTGATACCAGCAGGATGAAGACCAGGGATTTTCAGACGTGTCAGCACTCGTGTCACAGTGTGTCCGGTATACCTCTTCCCTGCCCAAAAGGGCGAGGAGGGAATGCAGCTTCCCCGATTTTCTCTGCAAACGGGGGTGATGATGTGCCGATGCGTCAAATGGCAGCCATGCACGATAGGACGCGGGCCAGCAGTCCGTGCTCCCAGGGAAATAACAACGTACCAGGACATTATGAAGAGGGACTATGCAAGGAAACGAAGTCATTCTGGATGGTGAAAGCCTGACGCTCGAACAAGTGGTAGCAGTTGCTTACGGTAAACCCGGCTCACCGGAGGTGAGCCTGGCGCCAGCAGCCAGAGTGCGAGTCGCACGGGCCGCTCAGGCTGTGCAGACCTTACTAGAGCAGGGAGTTATCGCTTACGGTATCACAACGGGCTTTGGTGCATTCAAGGATCGCGTGATTGCACTCGATCAGGTCAGCCGCTTGCAACACAACATCCTGGTGAGCCACGCCGTGGGAGTAGGACCGGTCTTTGACATTCCTACAACCCGTGCCATTATGCTTATCCGGGCCAACACACTGGCGCGAGGACATTCGGGTGTACGACTACAAACGCTCGAACGCCTGATTGATATGCTTAACCACGGCCTGCATCCCCGCATCCCTTGCAAGGGTTCGCTGGGTGCGAGTGGTGATCTGGCACCGCTTGCCCATATGGCCTTGCCTCTGATCGGGCTAGGTGAGGTCGAATGGCAGGGAGAAATACTACCGGCAGCAACAGCATTAGCCCGCTTGCATTGGCCACCGCTCGAACTGGCTGCCAAAGAGGGATTAGCTTTAACCAACGGTACTGCCGTGATGTGCGCATTGGGTGTCCTTGAAACCAGCCGCGCCGAGCTGCTGAGTGCCACTGCCGACATTGCTGGCTGTCTCAGCCTGGAGGCACTTCACGGCACACCCGCCGCCTTCGACGCTCGGCTCCACGCCTTTCGTCCCTTTCCACGGCAGATCGAATGTGCCGCCCATCTCCGTCGTTTACTGGCCGGTAGTGAATTCGTGCGTAACAACGATCCGCGCCATGTGCAAGATGCGTACACGCTCCGCTGTATTCCCCAGGTACACGGTGCTGTACGCGATGCAATTGCCTACGCACGCTGGGTGTTTGATATTGAATTGAATGCCGTTACCGATAACCCGCTGATCTTTGTTGATGATACAGGCAACGTCGAGATCATTTCTGGCGGTAATTTTCATGGCGAGCCACTGGCTATCGCTCTCGATTATCTCGGTCTGGCGGTCGCCGAACTGGGGAATATCGCTGAACGACGTTTAATGCGGTTAACCGATGAAGCTTCTAACACGCACGTCTTACCGGCATTCCTGACTCGCGCTGGTGGTCTCAATTCCGGATTTATGATCGTGCAATACACTGCAGCAGCGCTGGTAACCGAAAACAAAGTCTTGGCCCATCCGGCCAGTGTCGATAGTATCCCGACATCGGCCAATGTCGAAGATCACGTCAGCATGGGCGTAACTGCCGGTCTCAAACTGCGTACCATTCTCGACAATGTCAGCCAGATTCTGGCGCTCGAACTGTTTGCCGCTGCCCAGGGGATCGACTTTCGTCGGCAAGAGCTTGGTAGCCAGGCTCGATTGGGGCGCGGTACCGCACCGGTATACAATCTGATACGTCAGCACATACCCTTTGTGAATGAAGATACCCTGCTCCATCCCTATATCACGACGATGTGCGAACTGGTGGCGCAAGGAAAGATTGCCTCGGCAGGTGCAGGAGATGCAGCGGAATAATCCCTGACCTGGTATATTAACCATACCGCCCGGCGATCAAACCTCCTACGCAGGCCTTGAAGTGAACGGTGGAACATAAAAGGGCGGGTTCTCAAACCCGCCCCATCTCAGGTGTACTCAGCACAGGGTAAGCAGAAGCAATCTAATCCCCAGCCGGTTTTGGGGTTAATGCGGCATTCCGCCGTGCAACTGCCATCGCCTCAAGCGCCACGATAACCGTCGCAGTCAGAACAATACCAACCAGGGCACCCACGGCAGCCTGGATGAGCACCGTTCGACCTATTGCAGTTACAGGGTGAGTAACCGTCCCCAGGTATCGCACCGACACCTGCGGAGCAGCATTTGCTACCCGCAACTCGTCAATGCGCCGGAGTAATACCTCGATCAAACTAAATGCAAGATCACGGTTACGAGAAAGTTCGCGTTGGCGAGCATTTAACTGCTCGAGCCGAGTTTGCGCGGCAGCCAGTCGTTCATAAAGTAGCTGTCTCGAATCGGGACTCAACTCAGCGGGTGGTAGTTCACTGAGGCGCTCCGCTTCCTGACGCACTGCACGATATTCAGCGTTGAGGGTCGTCATTAGTCGATCTAGATCGGCCACCGTTACCGACAACTTACTACTCAAGGAGCTATCGAGTTGCAAGATAGGACGGTCACTTCCCTGTGCACTGAGATTTCGGATTCGGAGCAATAGCGCAGCAATCGCATCATCCACATTGGTCGTATCGTCGGGTTGGTCAATCAATCGTGCACGCAACAATTGTACATCACGTAAAATTTGTTCAAGATCATTACTGCGCCGCAAATAATCGGAAAAACGTTCTGTGCCGGCTGAGCGTGCACTATTGACCAGATCGGAAAGACGACGTACCTCTTGCTCAGCTACGGCCATTTCCCCGCCGGCGAGAAATGCCTCTAGTTCGGCCTGGGCCGTCTTATAGCGTTCATGGGCTTCGGCCAGTTGTTGTTCAACCTGCTCGATTGAACTGGTATCCCGGGTATAAGTTTCATTGACCAGGCGGGTATATTCCTGCCCCCACAAAAGCGCCAGGCGACGGGCAGCTTCGGCAGTTTCAGCTTGAGCAGTGATCCGCACTAAGTCACCATTCGTTTCAATTGTCACCCGATCACGTAAAGCCCCCAACTGGTAATCATTCGGTAGCCCTCCTTCAGCCGCGAGGATTGTAGCTACCCGCTCCTCCAGCGTTGGATCACGAGCCAGACCAAGTAATGCTTCACGCTGATTCGCGGTAGTTGTGAACAGGAATGAATCGCGACTGGTAAACCGGCTATCCAGTGTGACCTGGGCGCTTGCCGGTATAATTAGCAGTGATGTACTGGCGGTATAGGGTGGGGTTCGCAGCCAGGCGATGAAGCCTGCGATAATAGCTACACCTAAGGCAGTGCCGAGAATGATCCACCACCGTTGAAGTATAGCGCTCAGATATGGTCTCAAATCGATTTCATCGTCCATGCTTCCAAACTCCGTTTTTTAGCCCGAGCGGCCAATGATAGTAGCAGACAAGGCGTTTTTCGTCAACAATCGTCAATAGTAGAAACGTACCAATGTTAGGAGCGCCGCGAGATCAAATATCGCAACAGCAACGAGTAAGATGTACGGCGTTAGCCGTCGCCATTGCTCAGGCCAGAGCTGTCGCCAGCCTACTATCAGCAGCCACGTAGTAGGCAGCATGGCCCAGTAAAGGTAGCGACCACGCGGAATATATGGAGTCCTATCGCCAAGAGGATGCAACCGCCCGAATAATGCAACCCATGCTATCACCACTGCCACGACACAGAGCCACAACCAGCGTGATTGCCAGCCTGGCGTTGGCAGTGTCCGCTGCCATATCCCGCGGAGCAAACCAACGATAGCGGCAATACTCAATCCGGCAAAGAGCCAATCACCTACCGGTGGCCAGACCGCGATATGGCCCCAGGCCAGGCGTACCCAAAAATGGTTGTGCGCAACCTCGAGGGTGAGTCGATACCACGGCCACGCCCGCTCCCAATTGCCCCACGACAGGAGCCATGGCACGATCTTAACGCGCAGATACTCTTGCTCGACCATCGCCAGCCACGGACGCGGATGCAGCCCTTGGCTGTCGAAGGTAAAGCTGACCATCAGCAGCACGCTGGTGAAGGCAACACTCCCTGCCAGATACACCCACCAGCGGATCGGACGCCTCCAGAAACTCCAGATCAGCGCCAGAATCATAGGAATGAGGAGCGGCACTGCTGTGCGCTTGGTGAGGACTGCAACCATCGTGCCAAGGATGGCCAGCCCCAAACCGGTTAACCGCCAGCCATCACGCATAAGGATAGCAAAGCCCAGAAACGCGGTTACCGCTGCAAAATTCATCAGCACGTCACTGTTAAAGGCACTCATGAGATCGGTAAATGCCGGAATAGTCGCAACGAGCAGCGCCAGAATTACTGCCATCTGTGGTTCATTGACGAAAACGATGCACCCAACTCGCCATACGGTGACAACCGTTAACATCATCAGAAAGGCACTGATCATACGACCAGCGTAAAGCTGATGTTCAACCGGTAAGTAACGAAGTGGACTAAGGAGCCACGCCATTACTTCATAGTAAAACGGCGGGTGCTGTCGCTGATCGGTTGGAATACCCGGTGGAAGCGGACTCAGCAGGTCAGGCTTTACCCCAAGCGGCCAAAAGCGATGGCGATACATCGAGTCGGCAACTTCGCGGGCAATCGCCACATCGTCTGGCGCGGTGACTCCACCACGGATGATGTACGCCGTGTACAAAAAATGACCTGGCTCATCGTAGTGCTGCCAGGGTGGAACCAGGAACACGTAGATCAAGGTATGGAGAAAGGCGAGTGGCGCCAGCCAGCGTATGACCAGCCATTCGTCCCTTGTGAGCGTCATAAACCGCCACCAGCGAGGTATTTGGTTAGAGATCGATGCCTCATTGCTAGTAACAGGTACTTCGATGTGTGCCATGCGGTCACTTGGTTTGGTAGCCCTTCGCGGATTCCTCTCAGATCGGCATCCCTGGTATCGAGCTTTCTACGTAGAGCCTATCCGAAATCTCTTGTGGTGGGAGATGAAGGTCATCGCATGTTGTCACCTTACCAGATCGGTTTGCATCACAGGGGATATTTGGTATCAGACTGATCGCACGTTGGATTGAATCCATCGACGAGTTTCACTCGTTGTAGCGTGACGACAAGTTATTCGGATAGGCGCTTAATGTTCTTCATCACCTATTCGACTGGCCAACACGATGCTTCCCCGCAGCATCTGCTGCACTTCGTCTGCAACTACCTTATCGTAGAGCACCATGTCGATCCCTATGTCGAGATGGCGTGAAAAAAAGAAGAAGTATGGTTTGATCACTTCCAGCGGATTCGCAATTGGCTCATTCACTTGCAACAGCAGATCAGCATCACTCGTTCCGGTATGAGAACCGGTTGCCAGTGAGCCGATGAGGCGTACCTCTTGCAGGTGGGGGAAGATCGCCAATGCTTTCGCCGAGACCTCTCGCAATTGTCGCATCACCTCATCACGATTCAGGGAGATAGCTTTCACAGAACTGTATGACTCGATCCGCCGCATAGAGACCTTCTCTCGCCTATCGTTCGGTAAAGTAGTCAGCCGGTTTCCCCGCCGCAAAACCGTTTGGGTAGCGCGGTGGAATGTAATACATATCCAGCAGACGGACGCTATCTAACACTTCCTCGGGTATTTCCAGGTCTTGTCTCAAGCGTTTGAGCATTTCGGTAAGGGAGTGCCCCCACAGGGTTATTCCTCTAACGAGACCTAATGCCTTGATTACCTTCTCAGACGATTGTTGCAACGTAAAGCAGGCCCATTCGTAGTACCCGTATTGTCTAAGAGGGCGCGCGTGTAGTCTCGCTTCCCTTGCTCGTACCAGTCTTTCCAGCGATTCATCAACGACCATTCCTACATTCGGTTTTCCGCAATTAACGGTACAATGACCACAATACTATCATACCATATAGCCACTAATCCCTCTTTTGCAAACCGTTGTATCCCTACGTCTACTGTTTTACCGTGTGACCCTATCTGCATCAGGCTGGTCGTGAATCACTTTTCCTCCATCAGCAGGCTTCATCCGTAACATGATGACGGGGTATTCGGATTAAACTACACTGCAATGCTCGGTCGCACATCGTCGGGCGACTGCTCAGAAAGGGTTTCACTTGCTCACGTTAGCATACACACTTTGATCCACGAGTGTAGCATGAACATCTTGTCAGACATACTCTCAATAGGCGCCATGCCCCTTCCAAACCACAATCAATGTTCTCATCAAAATACGTAGGTCTAGCCAAAACGAATAATTCTGGATGTAGTAGAGATCATCCTCTGTATGCAGATGCATTGGCTTATCACTCCGACCATTGATCTGCCACCAGCCGGTAATCCCAGGGGGAACGCGAAACCGTTGCCATTGCCATGGCTCATACTCTGCCGCAATGTAGGGCATCTCAGGTCGTGGCCCGACCAGGCTCATCTCGCCGCGCAACACATTAAACAGTTGCGGTAGTTCATCGAGCGATGTCCGCCGTAACTTCCGCCCAACCCGTGTCACTCGTGGATCATCCTTCACTTTGTGAATCAGACGTCCCTGCTCATCACGTTTTGCCACCTCTTGCCAGCGCCGGTCAGCATCTTGATACATCGTGCGAAACTTCAGCATCTGAAAGCGCCGTCCGTGTTCACCGATGCGTTCCTGACGAAAAATGATCGGACCGGGTGATTCCAGCTTAATCAGAACAGCTATCAAGAGCATCACCGGTGCGAGCAGGATGATCAAGATGGTGCTCACGATAACGTCAAACATCCGTTTCACAAACCGCTGTGATGAGGTCAGCGCCGATTCGCGTAGCGAGATGAGCGGAATACCGCCGATACTTTCCACTGGTGTGCGCGCAAAGACGAGGTCAAGAGTCGTTGGCACCGTATGTAGCATTACCGGCTCTTTCAGCAATTGCAGCGATAGTTCGACCACTGTATCGTGACGTGATGGCGGGAGCGCAAAGATCACTTCATCGATCTGATAGCAGCGCACAAGGCCGACGAGGTCAGCCAGATGACCTAGGCGAGGCAGTTCTACCGGTGCGTCACGTTCATCAGAGACATATCCCACAATGTGTAGCCCGATCCAGGGTCGATGACCAAACTCATCGACCAGGCGTAAAGCAGTATTGGCATCACCGACCACCAGCGTGCGTCGGCCACTCTCCCGTTGCTGCTGCCAGCGCGTAATCGTGCGGAAACCGAGATGAATCACGCTCAGCGCTACCAGATCGCATATCACAAAACGAGCAAAGGCGCTGCGCTCAAGAACAACACCATTTGTCAGGTAGAGAAAACCTGCCAACGAGGTCGTTGCCAGAAAAACGGCGAGAAACAGGCGCGTAAACGCTTCGAGGAGGGTATGGGTAAACAGTGCGCGTTGTGGCGCCAGGACGATGAAAACCAGACCCCAAATCAACGCAACCCCAACGTAGAGCAACCACCGGAACCGTGAGGCAACCGGTTCAGAGTGAATAACGAAGGCAAGGCACAGTACTGTTGCGATCACATCCCAGGCAAGAACGCTCCCAATCAAGCGTAAGCGTAGGCGTTCTAGCATGCCGGCTCCTTACGTGAAGACGCTTGCCGGCATCGTGGCCGCGCCTTCACACCATATCAACCGGAACAAACCCATAACGTGGGGTATGCCGGTAGATAGTATAGCACGGAGGATTGTGATGGGTCAATGTAGTGATAATCTGGAGGGGGAAGTTAGAATTTCGTAAAAGTATACCTTGATTGCTAGTGCTTTGTTAGGTTAGATTTTTCATTTTTTTCGTCTGGGATGTTATACACTGCGACATGGGTAAACATACGCATATCGAACTGACGAGCGAAAATCGCACCGAGCTGGAACAACTGATTCGCACCGGCAACGCTCTGGGCCGTCCCTATACCAGAGCGCATATCCTTCGGCTGAGCGACCGCAGCCAGGGCCAGAAGCGCACCGACTAGGAAGTTGCTGATGCGGAAGAAGCCCATCGCTTGGCGGTGCGCTTCACCTGGCATTGTACGCCGGAACACGGGAGCTGGCTCACTATCGCTGAAGGTGAACGCTCCATCGTGGCCTCGCAATGCTTGGATCGGCGGATTCCAGATATGGCCGCCCTCAGCCGTGAGGTCACCGCCTGGGAGGATCGCCGCAACAGAGCGTGCCGGAAGGTGGTGTGGCACTTCACCACCACCGACACTAGGATCAAGCTGAGGCGTCTGTATCCAGTTATAAAAGAGCAAAATCTAACTTACTAGTTCATGTTCGTACAGATGCGTGCAATGAGCGTTGCGTGCACCTTCCGTTCAAACCCGGCAGTGGTACGTGCGGAGCGCCGCTCCATGCCTATCTGCTCCAGATGACGCTTGACCGTCTCAATCGGATGACGATACGTGCGCAATGCGATGGCATCCATCACCCAGGCGTGCAGACGCATGGTCGCCCGGCGCACCGGGACCAGCCGCACCCCCGTCTCCGCCAGGATGCGCGCCGCATCAGCGGCGCTGTTGGAGGCGGTATCGCCCAACCGTCGCGCCCCGGCGGGCAGGCCAGACGTACACCTGCGGGCAGCATCGGAACACGCACGGGCACGCCATCCAGTCGGCACACCACATGCACGCGCCATCCAACGAACGTCTCTCGGTTGGCGGCGCAGGATCCGCAGTATGCGCGTCTGCGCACTTTCCGACCGCGTCGGGCGCGCACCTGTCGGTACACCGGCACGGGGAGACGATCACTGATGACCCCGTCGCCCGTGGGTAACACCGCTTCTAACGTGCCCAAAATCCAGGCCATCTCATCGGCGCGTTGATGCAGACGATGAATTGCAGCGCACGACACTGATCCGCCCCGGCAGATAGCTGCACCCATGCATGGTCTGCGCCGCCCGTTCGTGATACCTGCCACCATCCGTGGCGGCAACCGCCGCTATCGTCAGAATCTCCGAGTCAGGAACGTGCGCCCCAGGCGTTCCATCAGCGTGTCGATCACGACAAACGCGTGTATCATCCACGAGGCATTCATCGGCTCCTCCTGGCTGCGATGAGTGGTTTGGCAGCCGCGATCGTGCCAGAGGTGTCGTTGGTCTTCAACGAGCAATCCAAGGCACACACGTGTAGTGCATCAGACGGTTTCATGGAGAACACCAATGCGTTGATCGACTATGATGAGCGCATTATTTGATGTTATCCGCTTGACTCTTTCCTTAATGATGAAACATCTTCACGTGCTGTAAGGATAGAAGTCGATTCTAATACTTTACCAACAAGGTAGCCAACAGAGATCGCGTAAAACGGTACAGCCGGGAGATAATATCTATCCCAATTCAGGGGTGTCCACACAATGACTCCTGCCATGGTGATTACGCCATATACGCTAAAAGGGTAGGTTTGTCGCCAGTTTCTCAGAAGTAAATAGAAACCAATGAGAAATAGGATGCCATTGAAAGGATTCCCAAACACTGCATTCTGAAACGCACCAACCTTATCACCGATAGTCCACAATGCAGCTTCTGGGAATCGTTCACGACGGGCGACAATAATGTTTGAATGTTCTATCATCATCTGAATTCCCGCACCGATGTCAGACCATGTTTGAGGATTGAGGAGGAAGAAGACAGGGGCTGGAAAGAACAAAATCGGTAACAGTAGGAGCACACTTGGTTTTGAGCGAGAGTAATACACGTTTATCAATCCAACCAACAAGCAACTTATCAAAAGCAATATTGCATTAAGTTTTGTTGAAATAGCAATTCCACTAGACAACCCTGAAATAATCCCCCACCTTAGCGCATCTAATGTGGTTAATGTAGGGTTAGTACCACGCCAGATGGCATAGATCGCTATGATGCTGAACAAAATCATAGGCATGTCGATCATTGCTTGCTTGCCTAATCTGGCGACATACGGATGAGACAGAAATACCCCGGTAATCAATAAAGCAGTTATCCAGGAGTATTGACGTTGCGACATCGGGAGATGAAAACCAATAATAAACATGAAGCCCGCTGTAATAGCAGTAACTAGCACTATAGCTTGTCTAGCTACGATCAGTTCCGCAACCGGAATTGCATTGCCCTTTTTGATATTCTCCTCGAATCATTCCAATCCCAGGTGATAGGGAGAGGAATAGTTGTATAACCAAAAAGATGCAGTACACCACCAATAATCAACTTTGCTACATTTGGAGTTCGTGTACCAAATAAACCAAAATGACGGCCGTATTCTTTCGACTATACCTCTGAAGAATAATTTTTTTCAACAAACATCTTTTGGAATGTCCATTGGCCACTTCTGATCCAGTAAGTTTCATCGCCATGGTACGTCCGATACGTTTCCAGCTTTCCAGAAAACAAGACAAAGACGCAAATCGAAACCAGACCGGCAATATACCAGACCAAATGCTGAATGTTCAGGCTCATACTATTGCTTCTGTTTCATAACGACTCGGCACAAGGTTCCAGATCAGGGAGGTATAACCAAATCAACGACTGTTGCAACGATAAGAACGGTGTTGACAGCAGATTCATATTCGATGTCGCTGCAAGAATCTTGTTTGAATGTCTTTAATCATTAAGGGCAGCAAGCTCCATGGTTCGACCAAATAGCGACGCCCCAGACGCCTAGGTTCACTTATGAGCCGATAGAGCCACTCCAATCCCATGCGTCCCATCCAGCGTGGTGGCGTCGGAATTTCACCTGCGATGTAGTCAAAGCATGCACCTGCGGTCAGAATGGCATTTGCTCGGATTCGATCAAGGTTGTCCAGGATCCAATATTCCTGGCGTGGCATGCCCATGCCGACCATCAAGATATGAGGCCGGAAATCGGCAATTGTTGCCAATACCGTATCATTTTCATCAGACCGAAAATATCCATGGTGCGTGCCAATGATCAGTGATGGATACTGGCAGCGTAAACGCTCGGCTGCACGTGCAGCGACACCTGGTTTTCCGCCCAGATAGAAGACACGCCATCCTTCATAAGCTGCCAGTGCCAATAAGGGATGAACCCAATCAACGTAGGTGACTCGCTGTTCGCGGCTGACCGGATATCCTAGTAATCGCGCCCAATAGACGAGAGGCATACCATCAATGTGAACGATGTCTGCACGCTTGTAGAACATTCGCATCTTTATATCACGTTGATAAAGATAAACACTATGAAGATTATGATGAGCGATGATCCAACATTTTTGGCAATCAATAGACTCACTGATATAATGATTAAGCTCCGTTATAGAGAGAGGATTAACAGTAACATTAAGGATTAGCAGACGAGGAGGCTTCATGGCGTTCTAAACAAATACTTAATATAGTTATCTACCATCAGATCGAGATCATATTGTTGGGCCTGTATTGCAGCAGCATTACCTAATGTCTGGCGTAAATTTTCATTCGATGCCAGTAATTGTATTGCCTCTTGCCATGTTTTTGGATCGTCAATTGGCAAAAAGATTCCCGAATCGCCGACAATTTCATGATTGACGTCCATGTCAGTTACAATTATCGGTAAACCAATCATCATTGCTTCAACAGCGGCAAAGCCGAAAGCCTCAAATCTTGAAGGAAAAGCGAAGATGTCACTTGCAATCAAGAGATCTCCAATTTGTTCTGGAGGTAATTCACCTAGTAATTTAACCCGATCAGTACAATTCCTATCACGAATGATTTGTTCAAGAAAAGGACGTAGTTCACCATCACCAGCAATGACTAGATACCAGTTGGGATTATCCGTACCACAGATGGCTTCTATCAATAATTGTTGATTTTTCTGATATGCAAGACGACCACTATTCACTACAATCACTCGATCCATTGGCAATCCAAATTTTCTTCTTGCCTCTGATTTGTTGCAAGATACGTTTGGTTTGACCAACCCATTTGTGACAACTACACTACGCTTGTTATACGCCGTTGGATATGATTGAAACGACCGAGCTACACTTTGGGAAACAAAGATGTTTGATGTGTAGCATCCAACGGTTCCTAGGACTAGATCGAGCCAGCGAGCGATGATCGGATAACTCCAGCAAGGATTACGTTGTGTAGACAATCGATGAGGAATACCGGCCAGATAGGCCACAAACTGCCCAATAACATTTGCATAGTGTGTATAAGTAATCAATCCATCTGGTTTTGCTTGGCGTAACCACCAATACAGTCTGATAAACAAAACCAGAAACTCTCGAATCGTTCTTGGCTTCTCCTCACAAATCCATCGAACATATGATCGGTTGATATATGTTGGTCGTTTCTTATATAAAAACCAGACCTCTGATCTGAAACCACGCTGTATTAATCGCTCACAGAACTGAGTTGCCGCCTTTTGAGCGCCACCTGCTTCCATTTGCGTGACAATGTTGAGTATAAACTGCTTACTCATAATGATGATCGTCTGTAACAACTACCCTCAGCAATCACTTCATCATACAATGCTTCTAACTTTGCGTTCTGTTTCACCAGA
>JAGHYT010000252.1:0-2574 GCA_017743535.1 Chloroflexus sp. | reverse complement strand
TCTTCATCCGCTGGTCTTTACCGAAAATGATCGGCATACGATACGGGCGTTAGGGATTGAACCGCTGGTTCGTCATCTGGCCGAATCCGATCCCGGTTATCGCGAGTTGTGGAATAAAGCTGATACCATTCGTCATGATCCGCAGGTGCTGGGCTTAGCTCTGTGGAAGATTGCGTTGGATCGCGGTAAACCGTGAGGAGTTAGTGATCTGTTTGCTTCCCTATTCGCATGCTGAGGGGCGGGTTCCCAACCCGCCCGCGATGCACTTCTCATCTGGCGGATGTTGGTGTTGCTTGTTGATCAATCCCACAATGGGAGAGTTGGACGCTCAAACTACCCACGTGGTGTGCCGATACTAATGAACGGTCTGTCCTTTTTGGATAGGAATGGAGCTAGAGGCAGATAAAGGACACCTGTCTTACATCTACACACCGAACTTCTCCCCCCGTACCACCTGCACGTCCATTGTGTATGCAATAACGGCAAAGTGAGGAAAGTAGACCGCTGCCAGATGCTGTAAAATCTTTTCGGCTGTTTCAGGTGATACCAGCGTCTCTATCCGCAGACTCTTCCCCTCCCATTCACTGGCGTGTACCCCCCGGGTTCCTTCTCCCTGCACCGTACCAATCGTATATCCCCGTGCGCCAAGCTGACGCAGATCGTGTAATATCCGCTCTTCAAGCACCGCCTCGGCAATAATGGTCACCAGTTTGACAGTAGTCAATTCCATCGTGCTGCCCTTTCACCGCTTAATGCCCACCAACGATCCATGATGCTATAGTGTAGTACAGCGGTAAGCCGATAGCCAAATTAAAAGGAAACGTGATACCGAGCGCCGCTGTCAGGTAGAAGCCAGGATTTGCCTGCGGTAGAGCGATCCGAACTGCCGCCGGTGCAGCAATGTATGATGCACTAGCAGCCAATACGCCCAAAATGGTACTGCCACCCAGTGATAGACCGGTCATGCTTCCAAACCAGATTCCAAGCAGCCCGTTGAAAATCGGTATGATGATACCAAAACCGAGCAAGAACAGACCAGCACTGGGCAAATCGCGAAATCGGCGGGCAGCAACCATACCTAGCTCAAGAAGGAAGAAGGTCAGCGCACCTTTGAACAGATCGACAAATAATGGTGCGACCTCCTTCCCACCGCGTGGGCCGGCCAACCAACCAATAATCATACCGCCAACGAGAAGCAAAATACTCTTACTCGTAATCAGCTCATGCAGCGCTTTACGCCAGTCACCACTTTGGTGACCACCAGCTAACTGTGCAATCAACAGTGCTATTACAATCCCTGGAACTTCCAGGATTGCGACTAACGCTGGCATAAAACCTTCATAACGTACTCCCACCGTGTCAAGGAATGTCTGCGCAGCGGCGAAGGTCACTGCTGACACCGAGCCATAATGTGCAGCCAGAGCTGCTGCATCGGCAACATTCATCTTACCGATTTTACGTGCTACTCCGTAAGCAATCACTGGAATGATGATTCCAAGGAGCAACGTGGCTACAGCCGGTGCCCAAAACACGGCCAGGCTTGTCTCAGCCAGCGCAATACCGCCTTTCAGCCCAATTGCCAGCAAGAGATAGATCGAAAGCGTGGTGTACAACTCGTCAGGAAGTTTGAGATCACTATGTAGCAGTGTCGCAGTAATTCCAAGTGCAAATGCCAATACCATTGGTGAAAGCAGGTTGATCTGAACCAATTCCAGAATTGTCATAATTACCCTTTGTACTGCAAAGCAATCCCCTTCCCGATATTATACCATCTCGCGAAACAGCGCTAATAGTGCTACAATAGCAGGCGTCGGTTGTCTTTTTGAAAATCAGAGGAGAACATCCCTATGGCCGCCCCGTTGTCGGCTCCCTCAGAGCGTTTGCCCCTCGCGACCCGGCTGGCGTTCGGTGCTGGTGATTTAGGTCCGGCCATCGCCACCATTATCGCTTCGTTCTTCCAGCTCTATTTCCTCACCACCATTGCCGGTCTACCTCCTGGCCTGGCGGGCACAATACTGCTTATCGTCAAAATTTGGGATGCGGTGAACGACCCGATTATCGGCTGGCTGACTGATAAAACCCAGACCCGCTGGGGACGACGGCGACCATGGCTGTTGTTTGGTGCCGCCCCATTTGGCTTGCTCTTCTTTTTACAGTGGATTGTTCCTCCATTCGATGTGACCGGTAAATTTATTTACTATCTGGTGATCGCTCTTCTCTTTGATACAGCGTTTACAGTGGTAAATGTGCCGTATACAGCACTTACCCCCGAATTGACCCGCGACTACGACGAACGTACTGCACTCAATTCCTATCGCTTTGCTTTCAGCATTGGTGGTAGCCTGCTCGGTGGTATTTTGCATCAAATTATCGTCGGGCAATTTTCTGATCAGCAAACTGGTTATCTAGTGTCAGGCGCCGTTATCGGGGTGCTTATTGCGCTTCCCTTCCTCTGGTGTTTTTTCGGCACTCGTGAGCGTTACGAACCAGAACCCGGCAGCGAAGAGTTGAGTCTACCGGATCAGATTCGGTATGTTTTTAAAAATCGTCCCTTTCTCTTTGTGGTTGGAATCT
>JAGHYT010000070.1:0-23083 GCA_017743535.1 Chloroflexus sp. | reverse complement strand
GCTGGCAACCCGTCGGTTAATCGGCACAATGAGCGCATCCTGTGAACCGCACGACCTCAACCAGCCGAACCAAAGCCGGGGCGCACACGCTCTCCGCCGGTCGTGTGGCGTTGCTGATCGCTGCCGCAACATTACTCAACTCATCGGTCTCTGGAACCTGGAGGGTCCTGAATTCTGGTGGGACGAGGGATGGACCCTTTCGGTGGCGAGCAATGTCGTGGAGCGCGGGCACTACGGTCGCTTGCTCGACGGTCAACCGGCGCCCGGTGGGCTGGAAGCGTCGCCGGTGGTAACATTGCCCGTCGCGTTGAGTTTTCAGATTCTGGGTGTGGGATTGTGGCAGGGGCGTCTTGTCAGCCTAATGTGTGCCGCAGCGGCGCTGGCGCTGATGTTCGTCCTGGCTGCGCGGCTCTACGACCAGCGGGTAGCGTGGGGAACGTCCGGCGCGCTTCTTCTGTTGCTCACGGCGCATCTGCAGTTGAATGCGCTTCTGACCGGGTGACAGGCGCTGGGTGAGATGCCGATGCTCCTTTTCTTGATGGGCAGGTATCTCTGTCTAGACACGGCAGTGCGCAGACGAGCGCTCTGGATCGCGCCAGCGGCGCTGCTCTGGGCGCTTGCGTTGCTTGCCAAAGCGCAAACATTGCCGTTCTGGGTTGTCTCGATGGCGGGCGCAACAGGCGTGGCGCTGCTGATGCATCGCTGGCGTGCAGCCGCACTTGTGGCGAGAGGGGCGCCGCTGGCGTACCTGGCGCGTCCGTGGGTTTTGCAGATTGTGATGCTGCCGGTTGCGGAGCGTAACCCTGCCCGGCACGTTGGTCAGCGGCATCTATGAAGTGACCGCGTTCGTGCCCAATCTATCAAACCGGTTGTTTGCTCTCCAGATGATCCTGATCGGCGGGATTCCAACGCTGATCGGGTTGGGGTACGCTGCCTGGCGTCTCCTGAAGGATGCGCGAGCAACCAATCCGGCGAGCGATAATGATCGTGGCGCGCGGATCGTGCTGCGCACCGCACTGCTCGCCCTAGCAGGCAGCTGGTTCGCCTGGTTTGCCCTGCTATCAGTCGGGGTGCCGCGGTACCTCTTCCCAGCGACGTTCGTTGCGGGCATGTTTACTGCAGCGCTAGTGCACGACCTGACGAATGGGTCTCGCCTGGCATTCGTGGTCAAGGGTCTGGTTGCTCCGCTCAGGACGCGACGATTGACGCAGTGGAGCGTGGGGGCATGGCTGGCAACGTTGCTGGCGGCGACCACAACGCCGCTGACAATGCTATCGTACTGGCAGCATTACACCGCCGATGAGCGCGCTGCCGTTCGGGTGGCTGCATTTCTGAACACGCAGACGCCGCCGGACGCCTTGATCGAAACCTACGAAAGCGAATTGCACTTCCTGCTCGACCGCCGGTACCACTATCCGCCGGATCAGACGCACGTTGAGCTGAACCGGCGCAGTCTGCTGGGGCAGGCGCCGGTTGCGTATGAACCGCCAACGGTCTCCCCTTCCTAACCTGGTGGTGGGGCGGTTTGCCGCAGGCAACGGGCTATACGACACGGCGCTCGCATCGGGCGCTTTCCGCGAAGTCATACGGGACGGGCGGCACACCGTGTACGAACGGGTAAGGAAATAAACCGGCGGTGGGGCGGTATGGCAACGCTGGCAACCGAACGTTCCGCTGGCAAGCAGCGACCCCTCGATGAATCTTTTGCTGGCGCATACTCTTTGTCTGTAGCGCAGTGTTCTGTGAATGGGCGAACCGCGGCTTATATTAGCAGAGCACCTCTCTGAGAGTTGCCTCGAATTCTTTCACCATTCTTTCCACTGTGAAACGGCTGTGCACTCTTTGTTGACTCGCGCATCCAAGTCTAGTGCGTAGCTCTCTGTTCTCCAGGAGAGTGACGATAGCACTGGCTATTGCCTGCTCGTCCCCCGGATGCACTAGCAGACCTGTTTCCCCATTGGCTACGATTTCTGGTAAGGCTCCATGGGCGAAAGCGACCACAGGTTTGCCCATGGCCATTGCCTCTATGTTGACCAGACCGAAAGGTTCCGGGTCCCCCGGATGAACGAAGACATCCATTGCCGCCAGCGCCGGACGCACATCCTCCAGATGGCCGGTGAAAATCAGGCAACGTTCCAACCCCAGGGAATGGGCCAGTTGACGGAGTTGCCTCGGATAGGTCTCTCCTTCACCCAAAGGTGTGCCCCCCACCACTATTCCCCAGACCTCTGGTGCCTTCTTTTGCACGCGGGCCAGTACCTTTAGGAAGCGATCCTGCCCTTTCCACGGACGCAGCCGCCCCACCATGCCCACGACCGGCGCCTGTTGGGGAATTCCGTAGTGCTTGCGAAAGGGTTGGCCCTCCATGTGCGGATCATAGTGTTCAACCTCAACGCCGTTGTAGATGACCGTTACTTTTCCCCGGCAGGGAAGATGACGGGCAGTGGCTTCGGAATTCGCAATGACCCTGAACGCTGACCGGTAGAGCAGTTGTTTGCCAAGGCAATCAACCCATAGACGTTGGGGTCTGGATTCGGAAAGCCAGAAGTCGCGCATATACCAGACAAAGGGGACACGGATGATGCGTGCAGCGGGTGCGGCGTAGAGGGCAGCGCGGACGGTGTTGGCGATCAGGATACGCGCACCAATCTTTCGGGCGACTCTCGTAATGTCCCATACCCCGTGCAGCCAGTCCACTGGCGCACGGATAGACCGGCGCAGCCGGGGCATGGGCACAATATGCACCGACACTCCCAGGGCTGTCGCTTTCTCCGCCAGGCGCCCGCCCGTGCAGGCTACATGAAGCTGCCAGCGAGAGCAGGGGGCCAGGTGTTTGAGCAGCAACAGCAGACTTTGTTCAGCCCCGCCCAGGGCAGGAGCGTGGTCCAGGAAAAGGACGGGATCAGCCATAGGTCCTCCACCAGAAAGCCAGGTGAAGGAGAGCCCAGAGTTCGCGGGCATAGTCGCGCCGTCCTGCCAGATGCAAATGTGCCATTCTTCGGATCGGTTCAGGGCGCAGGAACTGCCAGAGGGGAGAGGTATCAGCCAGAGCATGCTCCAGAGAAGGTCGTAGTGGCTTGCGCAGCCATGCCCCAATGGGAACCTCAAAGGCATGCTTGGGACGATGGGCCACTTCTGGCGGGAGGAGGTCGGCGAAGGCCCGACGTAGGAGCCACTTGCTTATTCCCTTTCGCCGATGCCAGCTGGGAGGAATGCGCGCAGCCAGTTCCACCACCTCTCGATCCAGGAAGGGCACTCGGGCCTCCAGCGAGGCCAGCATTGTGACCCGGTCGGCCTTGACCAGTGGGTCTCCCTCTAGCCAGACTTTAATGTCCAGTTCCTGTATGCGGTTGCTAGAGGGGGGGAGATGAGTTACCAGCATATCTTCCAGGTCAGCCTGGGGCGCCATTGCTGCGAGATGAGCCAGCCAGTCGGGGCGATACCAGGTCCTCCGCTCCTCAGCCTGGGAAATGCTGGAAAGGATGCTCTCGGCGTAGAGGGTGCCAAAATCGGGGGACAGGAGAGCCAGCATGCGGTGTCGTCCGCGGCGTCCGCTGAGCAACTGTTGGGTCAGAGAGCGAAGGGAGCGGGCCAGGAAAGTAGGGAGGGGCAGGGGACGAGGCCAGCCGTACCATCCGTAGCCCTGGAAGAGTTCATCAGCCCCTTCGCCGGTGAGCACGACAGTGACATGCTGGCGGGTCTGGCGTGCCATAAGCCAGGTGGGAAGGGTGGCCGGATCGGCGAACGGCTCATCGAGTTGCCGGGCCAGTTCGGGCCATTCCCGCGCCACGTCGGCCTCTACGGCGATCTCGGTGTGGGCTGTGGCGAAGCGTTCGGTCACCCGGCGGGCGTAGCCTGATTCATCAAGGGCATCCCACTCAGGAAAAACGACGGTGAACGTGCGCACGGGGCCTGCTGAAGCGCGGGACATCAGACCGACGATAATGCTGGAGTCAATGCCGCCAGAGAGGAAGGCGCCCAGGGGCACATCGGCGATCATCTGGCGATGCACTGCAGCAGTGAGGATCGCGCGCAGCCGTTCTGGCCAGTCCTGGCTGTCGGCTTCGTCTGGGGCAATGGAGAGATCCCAGTAGCGTTCGACTCGCAGCGGCTCTTCCGCGCCAAGGATGAGCCGACAGGCTGGTGGAAGTTTGCGGACGCCCAGATAGATCGAGCGAGGAGCGGGGATGTAGCGAGTCGCCAGAAACCAGTCCATAGCCAGAGGGTCTATGTCCCGCTGCCAGCCGTCCACCGGAAAGAGGGCTTTCATTTCGGAGGCGAAAGCCAGACCGCCACCCGCCAGAGGCGCATAGTAGAGGGGTTTGATGCCCAGGTGATCTCGGACTAGGAGCAGCCGTTGCCTGCGCATGTCCCACACGGCGAAGGCGAACATGCCGTTGAGATGAGTGGGGAGTCCATCTCCCCATTCCTCATAGCCGTGAACCAGCACCTCAGTATCGGATTGGGTCGTGAAGCGATGCCCCTGCTTCTGGAGTTCAGTCCGTAGTTCCTGGTAGTTGTAGATTTCGCCATTGAAAACGACGGCAATGCTGCGGTCCTCGTTGAACATCGGCTGGTCGCCGGTTTGCAGGTCAATGATGGCCAGGCGACGCATTGCCAGCCCGACCGGGCCTTCTGTGAAGTAGCCCTCGCCGTCGGGTCCGCGGTGGGTGAGGGTGGCTGCCAGGCGGCGGAGAAGGGCCGGGTCTGGGGTTCGCTCAGGAAGATACAGTCCTGCGATGCCACACATCTCAACTCAATCCCCTTTTTTCGGCCAGGCCAGAATGTGGGAAGGCTAGTCAGACCCGGCGATTGTGCGTTCCTCCAGATCGGTCAACACATAAGCGCTTTGGATCAAGAACCGGATCGCCTTTTGTCCCTCTTCACCGTGCAATTCCACCAGGCAAACAGGCCGGTCTCGTTGCAGAAGGTGGCGCATCCCCTGAAGCGCTAAGTATTCGGCCCCTTCAATGTCCATTTTGATCAAATTCACGCACGGCTCTTCGGCAAAGTATTCATCCAGAGAGACACTTCAGACTCTTAGAGAGCGGTGAACCGGACTTGTTCGCATGATGCTCCTTTCCGAAGTGTAGTAGGCCGGAGCGTTCAAGTATACGAAGTCCTGGCGTCCATACGAAACAGCCAGGTTTTCTACGGTAACCCTGGCTATCAATCTGTTCAGGGCGATGTTCTCTCTCAACCAATAGCAGTTGTCAGGGTGCGCCTCGAAGGCGAAGACGTGACCTCTATCTCCGACCAAATCAGCAAGGAGCAACGTGAAATAGCCCAAGTGGGCACCAACATCGACACATATCCATCCTGGTTGGACTAAGCGAATGAGTGTCTGAGCAACTCGGAACTCATAGGGCTTTTCCACGTAGGTGCCGAACACCCCAGGTCCCTTCATTCGATACCCTGACAGAAACTCAGGTAACTCCCAGGCAATCTCGTCCACCGGTCGAAACCATCTAAATGTCCGTAGCCGATGTTTGAGCAAGTTTGGGAATAAGCGGCGGAAAAGCTTGTATGCCAGGTAAGATCTCCGCATCATTGACCTCGCCTACCCTTTGTTGACCAGACCGATGACGTTCTCATAATCTCCGGGCAATCCAGCTAAAGGCATCAGCCTGCGCCTTCTCAGGGCATAGAAAGCATATCCCAGGTTGCGAAGACAATCCAGGACCTTTTCTGGCTCGTCTCCAAAAGCCCGCTCTCCCTCACGGTCTAGTTCAACAATCAAGAGGGGGTGAAATCGGGATAACGTCTCCTGTGCCCCTCGAAGCACCTGACCTTCTGCGCCTTCTACATCGATCTTCATGACATCTACGCGAGGCAGCGCTGCTTCGCGCACGATCTGGTCTATTGGAAGCACTTCCACATCGATCACGTTATCACCAGATCGATTTGTTGGAAGCAATCTGCTGTTAGAAGGCTGGTCAGACAATACCAGAGAAGATCTTCCTGGCATTTGGCCCGCAGCCAGGTTCAGCGCCTGAACATTGCTCAGACGATTCAGGCGGATGTGGGACTGCAAGCGTTGATACAATTCGGGGTGAGGCTCAAGGGCAATCACGCGACCTGCTGGCGCGTATTTGGCTGCCAGCAACGTGTATTGGCCAATATGGGCGCCCACATCCAGGACAACGCTGTCTGTCTGCAGGGAGCAGATGAAGAAGTGTGCCAGCGGAGCTTCGTATAAGCCCAGGCAGTAAATGTTATAGTCCACCCAGAACTGTGGGCGAAGCGTCATCCGTAATGTCCGGTCTAACGTGACCGTGACCTCGGTATCCGGTACTGACAGGCGCTGGTACAGCCAGAGGGCCAGACGATAGGCACCCCGCTGAACCAGACTGCGGAGTGTGTACCATCGTAGCGCCCGCATCCAGAAGGGAATGTTCGTCATACTCTACTCTCGATGACCTGGCGATACACTTTGAGCGTCTCCTGGGCAGTTCGCGTCCAACTAAACTCCTGGGCGCGCTGGAGCCCACGCTCTCGCAGGTCACCGGCTAAAGCCTGATCTTCCAGCACCCGGACGATGGCTTCGGCAATGGCTTTGGGGCAATGAGGATCGGCAAACCACGCTGCGTTCCCGCACACCTCGTGGAACAATTCCCAATCCGAGCATACAATCGGCGTCCCACAGGCCATCGCTTCGATGAGGGGGATGCCGAAACCTTCATAGAATGAAGGGAAGACGAACACATCCGCAGCACCGTAAAAGGAAGGCAATTCAGTATTGGGAACGTGAGGGATCTGGGTGACAGCCCCCTTGATGCCCAATGCTTCCAGCAGACGGTGTTGCGCGGATGTGAAGATGCCGCCAACCTGCAGGAAGCGCGCAGACACACCTCTCTGCTGGAGCAGCGCCACTGCCCGAAGCAACCCCTCTACGTTCTTCCGCGCCGCACAGTGCCCGACGTGGAGGAGCAATGCCTTTTCCCCGGACTGCAGATACCGATGGCGCACCTGCCAACGCTCGTTGTCCGCAGACGGACGAAAGTGTTCATCTACCCCATGATAAACCACGTGAACTTGTTCAGGCGGATAGTTGGTCTCAATCAGAAGCTCCTGCCGGGCATACTGGCTCACGGCGATAATTGCAGTCGCTCGCAGCATGCCCCGAAAAGCCAGGTCGAACAACCACATGGACGGCCCCTCTGGATTCCATTGCCGCCACGTCAATGACGTACCTCCATGGGAAGTGACTACTGTCCGCCAAGAGTTCAGGAAAAAGGCCAGGTGGCCATAGCTGTTATCAAGGATGTGATGCACGTCTGCCCGTATCCCCCGTAACACGAGCGGGTAGCGTATCCAGCGCGAGAGGTATAAGCCTAGTGCTCGCAGCGACGCTTTGCGCCCATAAGGTGTAGGCAGATGCCAGTCGCGCCACGACCAGGCTGGCGCCTGCACTTCTATGATCTCTAACCCTGGCGCCATCTTCCGCAGCCCCTGAGCTAGCCGATCAGCATAGACTTCCATGCTTGGCCAGTTCTCTTCTACAAAATCCCGCAGAAGAGCAACCCTCATTTCCCCTCCATCACCTGCTCATACACTCGCAATGTAGCCCGCGCGATGGCTGCGTCGGTGAAATGCTGCAACGCCCGCTGAGTCCCTGTATCTGCCAGGCGCCGACGCTCCTCCGGATGCTCAGCCAGAAAAACCAACCGTTCGCGCAGAGCAGGGACATCTCCCTCCGGGAACAGCAGGCCTGCTTTCCCGATCACCTCAGGGATCGCCCCAGAGTTCGAACCGATCACCGGAACACCGGCCAGCATTGCTTCGACCAGCACATGGCCGAATTGCTCCTTCCAGATTGTCGTGGTGCGTGAGGGCAGAACCAGCACGTCCAGGCTTTTCAGCCATGCTGGCATTTGCGCATAAGGCACATAACCCGGCATCTCCACCCGGTGGGTGATACCAGCCGTCGCGGCCTGCTGGAGGATAGTGTCTCGCAGCAGTCCTTCTCCGAGAAGCACCAGCACAGCTCGATTAGCCAGCGGCAGGAACGCTTCCCAAAGATCCAGAACTCCCTTCTCCGGCACAAGTCGTCCTGCGAAGCCGATGCGGAACGAATCGTCGGCAGCGTCTGGCTTGTCAGAATGCGGGTCTGCGAACTGAGCGGGGTCAACCCCTACCTGAGGGATCACTGTGACCGGTCCCTTATAACCACGCCAGCGCACCACCTCCGTTGCTTCCTGATTCCCGCCTATCATCCAGTCGACACGGCGTAAGGCAAAGCGCTCGACCCAACGGAGAGGGCCTCGTCCTCGCCGGAAGAGGTTCTCCCAGGTGAAAGCAACCAGTCGATAGGAGAAGAAACGCTTGAGAAAGGCCAGCAAGCCCAGAATGAGGCTGTGAGGTTCGGCTTCGGCGTGGACGATATCCGGGCGAACATCGCGTAGCAGGGCAGCCACCGAATGCGGTGCGTAGAAGCGCAAGATGTTATGGTTGGCAAAAGCCAGAGGTTGGAGGAAGCGGACAACAAAGGGTTCCTGCTTCTGTTCAAAGATCAGCCGAACGCCAGTAGACAGCCGCAGGGCTGGCAAAGCGACTAGGGTCAGGTTCACCCCGCCTTCGGTGGATAGCCAGCGCAGTTTGCCCCGGTAATGGGCTGGCAGATAGGTGTGGGAAAACATCACGACACGCATCCCCAGCTCCGCTGTAAGATCTCCACAATCCGCTCCGCTGCATGTCCATCGCCATAAGGGTTGCAACGTTGAGCCATTTCGTGGTACGCCGCCCTGTCTGTAAGCAATCGGGCAACCTCGGCTACGATGCGCTCCGCATTTGTGCCTATGACTTTCAGGACGCCAGCCTCCACCCCTTCTGGCCGTTCAGTGACCTCACGCAACACCAGGACTGGCTTGCCCAACGATGGCGCTTCCTCTTGAACGCCCCCCGAATCTGTGAGAATAAGATCAGAGCGGGCCATCAAGTGCACAAAATCCAGATACGGCACCGGTTCCAGCAGATGGATGCGTGGCGCGTCCTGTAATTCCTGACGCACGATTCTCTGAACATTTGGGTTCGGGTGAACGGAGAAAACAATAACCACTTCTGGGAAGCGCTGACCTATTACCCGCAGAGCGTGGCAGATATGTTCCAGGGACTGCCCCCAGTTCTCGCGACGATGAGCAGTGACCAGGAGCAGGCGTTGACCCTGTCTCTGACGAGTCACGAACGCTGGCAACGGAGGTGCCGGACGGCTCAAGATCATCTGTAGGGCATCTACCACGGTATTGCCCGTGACGAAGACACGTTCTGGGGCGACTCCCTCGCGCAGGAGGTTCACGCGCGCCTGCTCGGTCGGTGCAAAGTGCCAGTCCGCCAGGACGGAGACCATACGTCGGTTGATCTCTTCCGGAAAAGGGTGATGTTTGTTATATGTGCGCAGGCCAGCCTCTACATGAGCAACTGGAATCTTAAGGTAAAAAGCCGTCAGTGCCCCGGCGAAGGTGGAGGTTGTATCACCCTGTACCATTACAATATCCGGACACTCTGCCTGAAGGACTGGTTGGAGTCGGGTGAGCACACCTGATGTCACATCGCACGGACTTTGACCGGGCTGCATAATATCCAGGTCGTAGTCTGGCTGCAGATCAAAGAGCGCCAAAACCTGATCCAGCATCTCGCGGTGCTGGGCTGTGGCGATGAGGATAGGGGAGAAGACGTTCGTTATCTGGCGCATCTTCAGGACTACGGGCGCCATCTTGATCGCTTCTGGCCTGGTTCCGACGATCAGAGCTACCTTTACAGGCATCGCAGACGCCTCACTTCCTCTACCTGACCCCACCAATCCGCCAGTTCGGCCAGGAGTTTCACCGTGGCCAGCGTGGGTCCGAGCCGCAAGAGTCCTGGCAGCCAGCGTGCCCAGCGAGCAGCAAAGCGCAACGCCAGGCGCGTGGCAGAAGGCAGCCGTCCCCGATACTTGCGTTCAAAGTGAACTGCTCCATACCCGTGCCGCCGGTACTGCCGCCAGAAGGAACGGAATTGGTAAGGCTGCAAGTGTGTCACCTTTACTGGCACGTAGAGCAACCGGTAGCCACGCTGGACGACCCGCCACTTGAGGTCCGCATCCTCGCCAGCAGCGTAGGGAAACGTCTCATCGAAGCCCCCTACTTCTAGCAACACAGCTTTACGATAGGACATAGAGTTAGTGCCACCAGCCGGGCACTCAAAGCCGCCCAGGTATTCCTCTGGACCGGCCTGATACACTTGATGGGTCACATAAGCCTCGTAGCAGGCGAAAGGGTTCGTCTGTAGCAGTGCATCCGGGGCTTCCAGGTAGCCGCCCACACCGACCGCTTCCGGGTAGCGGCGATACCCATCAGCCAGGCGGGAGAGAAAATTCGGCGGCAAAAGGCAGTCGTCGTCAGTAAAGGCAGTGATCTCGCCGGTGGCAACCTTGATCCCCTGATTCCGAGCAGTGGCCGGGCCGCGGTTCGGCTCCTGCCGGAGGTAGCGCACCTGAGGAAACTCCCGGCGCACCATTGCTCCTGTGCCATCGGTGGAGCCATCGTCCACAACGATAACTTCGTAGTCGGGGTAGTCCTGGCTCGTAGCAGCATCTAGGCAACGGTACAGGGTCTCTCTGCGATTATGGGTAGGAATCGTTATGGAAACTCTCATAAGTGTCGATATTCTTCCATATTGAGACCGCGCTAATCTAAAGCCTCTCTCTTGCAGGCTAGAAAATAGCCAAAAGCTCTTTCTCCTCGTCGCAAGCAGTCCATTCGTGGGTAAGTTACCGTACCCAAAGATTCAAGGGATCTTCCTGGCGACGATAAATAAATTACCAGCAAATAACGACGGCATAATCTGTCCTAGAGATTTTAGAGGAATTTCAATTCTACGAGTCAACGAGCGAAGTTTCCCCGCTTTGTAGAATAACGGCAGATCTGCCATAGAAAAATTAGATCCTGTACAAAATATTACGTCCATACCCATTTCGTATTTAACCAGTCCTAATAGGGCTCTTTTTGTAAAGAAACGGATGTGAGGGTCTTTCCAGGGAGCTCGGAAACTCGTTTCGGGTGATCCTCCTGGATTAAAGAATCCAGCAGCCATTAGAAGACGATTTCCTATCCAAGCTATATTTGGTACAGAAGCAATCAAGACTCCTCCTGGCTTCAGAACACGATAGATTTGTTGCAGCGCCAAATCTGGTCTAAAGAGATGCTCTAACACTTCAATACACAATACTACATCAAACTTTTCGGAGGTGAATGGTAATGGAGTGTTTTCATCCCCACACAAGATACGATCCCATTTTACGCAGGTTTGTATAGCTGAAAGGGATATATCTACACCGACATAATGGGCTCCAAGGGAATGAACCAGAGATCCGCACTTGGAGCAATCACCACATCCATAGTCAAGCACATAATTCCCATCACGAATCATCTTGATTAGGAGAGATCGCAGTATTGGATCAGGATGCTGGTTACGTGGCGACCAGCCTGCGCTGGGCTTTTGCCAGTAATCGTCATAATAGACTCGTCGCTGTTTCATAGGTGGGAATAATCTCGATAAACTTCGTTTAGACCAGCAAGTGGCGTGAACAGGAACGTCCAGAAGTGAATATTCACCGCTACGTGTAGATAATCTATTTTCTCATACGACTTCAGGAACCCTTTGTCAAAAAATCAACATGCTGCTCTTCTGGGACAGCAATTGCGTTATTATAGTGCCCGAGATTATCTATAGGATGCACAGTATATCCAAATTGCTGAAGAAAAGCGCGTGCGCTGGTGATAGTATAGCCAAATAGCTGATACGTTTCCTCGCATTCTTCATACATGATAGCGGGCCTATCTTGCGCCAGCATCCGCTGCGCACCGCGCAATACCAACAGTTCTGCACCTTCTGTGTCTATCTTCAACAGCCCAATCTTTGCTGTGGCATTCGAAGACATAAAGTCGTCTAGGGTAATGCACTCAACTTCATACGTATGGTTATGAAAGTAATCTTGCCTTAGGGAATGACTGCACGTGGGTGAGCCAGCATAAAGAAGCGTCCGCGTTGTTCGATGGCAACAGCCTTTTGCACAGGTATCAGATTGTCCAGGCTGTTGAGGTTCTTATTACGTTGCAGATCAGAAAAGTTGGCAGGATGTGGCTCGAACGCAAATACCATCCCATGTGCACGACGCAGGCGATGAGCAGCAATGAGAGCATAGTGACCAATGTGGGCGCCAATGTCGATAACGCTGCTTCCTTCAGGTAGAGCGCATAATACTTGCCAGAATACCCTAGTGAACTCGGGTTGGAGTTTGCCAAGCCATAAGCCAGCAACCCGGTTAGGGTCGCTGCCTGTGAAGAGCAGGCGCCTCTGATCGGGCAAACGAACCAGTAACGGACCGCGTGAGTTGAGGAGTCGTAACAGCCAGACTACGAGAAGCCCCTTGCCACGAAAATAAGGGAGGCGTCCGAACAGGTCAAGTGCGCTCAGCAGAGGTCTCACTCTCGTCAGGTCCATCGTGACCCCAGATATGCTTCACAAGTAATTATCAGCAGGCTCTGTACTCGAGTCGGGTATAACTTAACGCTAGTTGCTCCCCATGCCTCTCCCATGGAAACTCCTCTGCTCTCCTGCGCGCAGCCTTTCCCATCTCCCGTCGCAGGCGCACGTCGGTTCGCAGTCGCTCCATGCGCTCCGCCAGGGCATCCGGGTCGCGGATCGGCACGATGAATCCCTCTACCCCATCCCGCACTACCGACCCGGCGTTGGGGGTGGTCACCACTGGCAGCCCGCAAGCCAGCGCCTCGTATGTGACCAGCGCGCTACCTTCTTCAATAGAGGGAAAGACAAAGATGTCTGATTGCTGGTAGGCCTCTGCTGGTGTGTTTAGAAAGCCAACCGTTCGTATACCGGGCAGGTCAGCGTATGCTCTCAACACATCCTTGATCTCCGGCAATACCCGGCCCACCAGCCATAGCTCTGCATCGCGCCAACCTAGGCGTTTCCAAGCCTCCAGGAGATAGGGGATGCCTTTGCGTATATCCACCTGGCCCACGAATACAGCGCGGAAGGGACGCGATCCAGATTGTGTAGCTGGCATAAAGCGCGAACAGTCTACGCCAAACGGGATCTGGATCAGCTTCGTCTCCGACACACCCTCGGCGGTGAAACTGTCTTGGACGAAGTCAGAGGGGATCAGGATGTAATCAGCCTGGGCAATCTCGCTCAGCGTGCGCGCAAAGCTTGCAGCTGGCGCTTTCCAGGGCAGTCCCCAGCGTGCAAATTCCTCACGCAACAAGCGATATTGCAGGTGCGGGTGGCTGGAAGCGATCTGTACCACCGTGGTCATGCCGTATACCTTTGCCTGTTGCAAAGAACGGGCACCATATCCGCCCCACACATGAAAAATGTTCGCCTGTTCGATAAGACGGGCTGCCCATCGATCATAGATAGTGGCCTGTAAGTGCCACAGCAGTCCACTTTGTTCAAGACTGGCCAGCTTACACAGGATTCGGTTGGGCCAGCCAATAGCACGAATAAGACTGGCCGGAAGAGCACTGGGCTGATATGCCCCGCAGAGAATGCGTCGGAGTATGCCGTGGCGATAGAGTCCCCAGGCGCCGTAATAAGCAGTTGTGCCAATGCCGCTGCTGGCAAACTTGTTTCCGAGAGAGTAGATCACGCCAGTGCTCATAGGATGTCTGCTACGTTACAGATGACACCAGGCATGTGCAGTTCTTGAGACGTCTGTACACCTTCAGCACCCTGACTGTTATGTCTTTGCTTCCAGGTTTACCGTTGTCGGCGCCTGGCGCCGCCACAATCGCCAGATATATTCTGACCGCTCTATGAATGCTCTCGGTTGCACCAGCAGCAAGAACAGGCTAAACCCGGCGAATGCCCAGCCGACCTTCCATACCACGGCGACCCATAACGGATGATCGCTACCGATGATGCGCACCAGCGCCAGATAGCCGATCACCGTCAGCGTAAGCGCCGCCAACGGGCCAACGAAAGTATCGCGCAGATCAATGGTCAGCCTGGACTTGAGTTGCGTATAAGCCAGAGCCAGACCGCATGCAAACATCAACACGACTGCTACAGCCATCCCGGTAGCAGAGGCCAGCCAGGTGAGCAACGTTCCCGCAATCACCAGCACGGATAACTGAAACAGCGAGAGAGCGATCACCCGCTGCGGCAGCCCCAACCCGACAAGCATGGACCAGACGTTATCCCAGATTGGGCGCAGCACTGCGACGATGAGCAGGATGCGCAGCAGCGGGATCGCTGGCGCCCACTGCGCGCCAAACACCAGTGGCACCAGTTCCGGCGCACTGAAAAATAGTGCCAGCGCAAGAGGGATGGAGAGGTTTGCCGATGTCCAGAGCACCATCATTGTGGAACGCCGGAGACGAGTCTGATCGTCGCGCAGCTGGTTGTAGGTGAACACAGCTGTGCGTCCGATGATTGGGTTGAGCAAAAGTGATGGCCACTGAGCTATACGATACGCACGGTCGTAGTAGCCCAGGGTTGTCGTACCAGCTAGGGTGCCCAGAATAAAGTTATCGATGTGAACCAGCAGAGAGGCAATAAAATTCCCCAGGCCTGTAGTCAGGCCAAAGCGCAGGAACTGACGCGCTAGCGTACCGCTATAGCGCCAGCGCAGCCGCAACAGGTGGCGCTGAGCATGCAACACGTAGATACCCATACCTAGCAGCGTTAGCAGGGTGGATGACGCTGCCTGCGAGAGTAGACTATACTGACCCAACCCGTTGAGCGCCAGCCAGAAAGCCGGTACATACGAGAGCACCGTTACCCCACTGGTGATCAAGGCGATCGGTTTGAAGTGCAGCTCGGTCTCTAACACTGCTGTAAACGGCCACAACCATGCCCCGATAAGGTTGATGCCGATCAGTGTCACAATGATCAAAGGGATGGAAGGTGCGTAGCCAGCAGCCAGCAGCGCTGGCGTAGCCAGCGCCGCCAGCAACAGGCTGCCGATTCCCATCAGAACACTGAGAGCGAGCAGCGTGCCGAGCGACTCGCCGTCGATTGTCCGATAGTTGGCAAAAGCAAAGTTCAACCCTGACTTGCTCAGCAAATCAAACAGCATGGCGAAGAACATCGCTAACGCAAACTCACCGTAGATTTCCGGCGTCAGCAGGCGAATCAGGGCGATGTTGGCTAAAAAACCAAACCCAATTGTCCAGTATGAGCTAATTATGGCCCAAAATCCACTATGTACCGCACGGTAGGCCAGTGGTTCTTCAGTACTATGCTGAACCTCTGGAGGAGAGGTTTCGCCTTCCTGGTTTGGAGCGAATGTGCTCATTCGGGGTCTGAACTGGTCTGTAGCGAAGCGGATGCTACAGTAGCAACGTGAGGTAATACTATCACATAATATAACCTCGCGCAAGCGTGCCCGGTGTGCCATGCGCGACAGGGGATTATAATAACCAAAACAAGACAAACTCTTCGAGTGCCTGGGTACACGCCGCCCGATCCTAGCGATTCGGGTCGGCAGGCAATGTGATGGCAGCGCTGATCCGGGAACGACAGGCAGGAACGGTATCGTCCAATCTGGCAGAGATCGCTGGTCAACTATTGCGCTGGCTGAAAGCGAAGGAACGTGCATTCCCAACCTGACAGCGTCGGCCGTGGCAGGATTGTCGCGTGAGGAACAGACTCGTCTGGAGTAGTTTCTAGCGTCCCGGCTGTGTGAACGCAATAATCTGCTCTGAACGATTACTTCTACAGTAACTGGGAATATAGGCATTGTAAGACATATGCCGACGTTACTGATCAACGTCAGGCTTGTCGTCCACGAGTATACACGAAGTAGCATGAAACCATGCACCTCTTTCAACCGAATCCGCCGATTATCAGGAAAGTAACCTTCAGTGCAAGACGTCTGCTTATCTGGACGACAGTAACGTTCGGTTTGCTCATTGTGGCAACCTGGAACCTTGACGGACCGGCGCTATGGTGGGACGAGGGATGGACCCTGTCTGTAGCACGAAACTGGGTTGAGTCAGGACATTACGGGCGCATGCGGGATGGGCAAAAAGCGCGTCCTGGTCTGGAAGCATCATTTACCACGACACTGCCGGTTGGCGCCGTCATGCGAGTTCTAGGCGTGGGTGTCTGGCAGGGGAGGCTCTTCGGCGCGCTCTGCGCGGTTACAACTATCATGCTTCTTGCCGCAATGGCTGCTCGCATCTATAACCAACGCGTCGCCATTGCGACGATCATCGTCGCACTGCTGCTTACTCCTCACCCTGTGGTTCATCCATTCCTGCTTGGACGACGGGTGCTGGCAGAAACGCCGATGCTCGCGTATCTGATCATTGGGTATTTTTGCTTATGGTGGGCGCTAAACGGTCGATGGGTCGCGCTGGCGCCTGCCACACTGGTACTCGCAATTGCCTGGATTAGCAAAGCGCAGACTGTGCCGTTCTTACTTGCTTCGCTGATTGCGCCAATGCTGGTTGCGTTGCTCTGGCGACAATGGCGCGTCGCCGGAGTGTTTGCGCTCGTCGCCGCCGGGGTGATCACAGGTGCTCCGCGAATAGCGCAGGGCGTGTATAGCCGGTTGGTCGATTCATCTCTACCACCTGACCCGACAACGGGATTGATCGAGACGGTTGCCGTCGTCATCGATCCCGGTCGGCGGATCGATGCGCTGCAAAACCTGATGCTGTTCGGCCTGTCGGCGCTGTGCGGCATACTGTGGGCAGCCTGGAAACTCTGGCAGGAGCGCGCCTTCGCTGCGCAAGGTGATAAAAACTGGTACATCAGATGCACACTTGTCGCATTGTGCGGGAGCTGGCTTGCGTGGTATCTGTTGCTCTCCATAGGATGGGGACGGTACATGGCGCCGCCAGTCATCATTGCCAGCCTGTTCGTGGCAGCATTGTTCGCGGATGGAACCGATAATTTTGCTGTTCGTCGCAGTCTGGATCTACTGATCAATACGCTTACCCTGCGTCGGATGACTCGTGCAGGTGGAGCGGCGCTTGGCATAGCGATCCTGGTAACGTGGAGCGGCACACTGACGGCAATGAGCATCGCGCCGGTATACTTTGTGCGTGACGATGCTGCTCAACGTGTAGCATCGTGGCTCGATGCACTACCGCCCGGCACGCGTATTGAAACGTATGAGACCGAACTGCATTTTCTGCTCCATCAGCCATACACATTTCCCCCGGATCAGGTGCACGTTGCGTTATTGCGACGCCTCTGGGGGATTGAAGCAGACGCACCCATCACGTATGATCCGCTGGTCAACGATCCAGATTACCTGGTTGAAGGAGGAACGGGAGTTGCCGGATTGTATGAACCAGTACTGGCGAGTGGGCAGTTTCAGCTGGTCTTCGAAGATGGCGTCTATCGCGTCTTTGCGCGCATACGGTGAATAATCACGGATGAGTGTGGACGCACGAGGTTTGCGAGAATATGGTTTCGAAGGATGATTGATGCGCTGTAGAGGAAGGCAAAACGAGAGTTCAAATGGCGCATAACCAGATCAGGCAGGTATGGCGTAGCAATTATACACATCTGTTGTTGGCGATTGCAGTCGGTCTGATAAGCGCATTGATGACATATGCGCGACTGCTAAGCAGCAACATCGTCGCTGCTGACTTCACATGGGTGTGGCGTGGTGCGCGTCTGCTTATCGAAGGGAGCGATCCATACGCGCTTATCCGTCCTGAAGGCGCCTATCCGTACAATGATTATCTCTACTATCCCTTGCCAGCGCTCCTCGTTACTTTTCCGCTGATACCTTTCACCGGACCATCTGCAGGCGCTATATTTATTGGCATATCGTCAGGCCTTTTATGTTGGGGCTTGTTGAAAGAACAACCCAAGCATTCATTACTATTGTTTCTCAGTGCTCCTTACGTGTATGCGCTTATAAGCGTCCAATGGTCGCCATTAATAACGGCTGCCGCTTTTTTGCCGGTGCTTGGGTTTTGTATTCCTGCCAAACCAAATTTGGGAATCGCTATCCTGATCGCGTATCCACATCCCCGTCGTATCGCACTGGCAGCGCTTTCGGTGCTCATCAGCCTCATCATTATGCCGACGTGGCCGCTGGCATTGTTCCGGTCTCTTCCTGCTCATCTGAACTATGTTCCCTTGTTCAACTGGTTTGGTCTGCCGGTCGTGCTGGCAGCTCTCTTTTGGAGTCGATCGGCGGCGCGTTTGCTGGTTGTGATGGCATGCGTTCCGCAGCGCCTGGTTTACGATCAGCTGGCACTCTTTTTGATACCGCAGACACTGCGGCAAATGGTGATGATGGTTATCGGAAGTTGGTTGGGCATTTTCCTGGGACTGATATTTGATAACGGCATCTGGTCATTATCTTGTGTGTATCTGCTGGCGCTGGCGTGCGTCCTGATCCAGGAGCGCGCTTCGATTGCACGCCATATGGAGAGCTGGAGCAACAATGCCGGAAGGATGCGGTGGTGATGACGCCAGGCGATAATTTTTTCTGCGCTCGCTCTCAAGGAGCAACAATGCCGGAAGGATGCGTTGATGATGACACTGCCACAGCAATGATAGAAAAATACGAACCAGCAGGCAGCTGGTTCGCCTGGTTTGCCCTGCTATCGGTCGGGGTGCCGCGGTACCTCTTCCCAGCGACGTTCGTTGCGGGCATGTTTACTGCAGCGCTAGTGCACGACCTGACGAATGGGTCTCGCCTGGCATTCGTGGTCAAGGGTCTGGTTGCTCCGCTCAGGACGCGACGATTGACGCAGTGGAGCGTGGGGGCATGGCTGGCAACGTTGCTGGCGGCGACCACAACGCCGCTGACAATGCTATCGTACTGGCAGCATTACACCGCCGATGAGCGCGCTGCCGTTCGGGTGGCTGCATTTCTGAACACGCAGACGCCGCCGGACGCCTTGATCGAAACCTACGAAAGCGAATTGCACTTCCTGCTCGACCGCCGGTACCACTATCCGCCGGATCAGACGCACGTTGAGCTGAACCGGCGCAGTCTGCTGGGGCAGGCGCCGGTTGCGTATGAACCGCCAACGGTCTCCCCTTCCTACCTGGTGGTAGGGCGGTTTGCTGCGGGCAACCACCTGTATGACGCGGTGCTCGCGCCAGGTTCTTTCCGCGAAGTCATACGGGACGGGCGGTACACGGTGTACGAACGGATACGGGAATAAACTGGCGGCAGGGCTGTGACAGAGCGAACAGGAAGAGAGAAAGTATGCGCATCCTGTTGATTTCTTTCTTCCCCACAACATTGTCGCCGCCGTTCGCACAGTAGTAGAATATGCTGGGCAGAGTGCCCGGAAACTACGGTGAGGAGCATCATGGGCACAACCTACATTCCTTCCATGCCCGCCGTTGCCGTCATCGGTTGCGGCTACTGGGGCAGGAACCTGGTGCGCAACTTTTACCATCTCGGCGCACTGGCGATGGTGTGTGATTCGACTGAATCTGGGCGTGCGGCGGCAAGGCAGATCGCACCAAACGTTCCAGTGGTTGCCAGTCTCAATGAAGTCACCACTGGCGCTGTCGTGATTGCGACGCCTGCGGCGACCCACTACGAGATTGCGCGCCATGCCCTGGAGACCGGGCGCGATGTGTTGGTTGAGAAACCGATGGCGCTGACATATGTCCAGGGTGCGCGGTTGGTGCAGATCGCACGTGAGCAGCGCCGCATCCTCATGGTCGGGCATGTGCTCGAGTATCACCCGGCGGTGGCAAGGTTAATCGAGATGGTGCGCAATGGCGATCTCGGCGTCATCCACTACATCTACTCCAACCGACTGAGTCTCGGAAAAGTGCGACGTGAAGAGAATATCCTCTGGAGTTTCGCGCCGCACGACATCGCCGTTATTCTCCGGTTGCTTGGCACAATGCCAGTTCAGGTTTCTGCAACTGGCGGCAGCTACATTCAGCCAAATATCGCCGATGTAACCGTAACGAATCTGCTGTTCGACAATGGTGTGCGTGCACATATTCACGTCTCCTGGTTACATCCCTTCAAAGAGCAACGTCTGGTCGTCATCGGCTCACAGAAGATGGCGAGTTTCGACGATGTGGCAAAGGAACTGGTGCTGTACGATCAGCGGGTCGAACTGCGCGAAGGGGAGCCTGTTCCGGTTCGCGGCGTCGGTGAGCGCGTCCCCTTCGATCCCACCGAGCCGTTGCGCCTGGAATGTGAAGCATTTTTGCGTGCGCTGATAACCCGTGAGCCGCCGTTGACCGATGGCGAAAGCGGGTTGCGCGTGTTGCGGGTATTGCAGGCAGCGCAGCGCTCCCTGGTGACGAACGGTGAACCGGTGCCGCTGCTCATCGAAGTGGAGTCGTTGGGAATATGAGCAAACCACTCACCATCGTCACCATCGTCGGCGCGCGACCGCAATTCATCAAGGCTGCCGCCATTAGTCGCATCCTGCGGCAACGTCATCGTGAAGTGCTGGTACACACTGGTCAGCACTACGACGCCAGCATGTCGGCAGTATTCTTTCAAGAACTGGATATTCCTGAACCGGATGTGAATCTGGCGGTTGGTTCGGCGAGTCATGGAGCGCAAACCGGTGCGATGCTGGCAGGGATCGAAGAGGTGTTGCTGGCGGAACGTCCCGACTGGACGCTGGTCTACGGCGACACTAACTCAACACTTGCTGGCGCTCTGGCAGCAGCAAAGTTGCACATTCCAGTCGCCCATGTCGAAGCCGGTCTACGCAGTTTCAATCGCGCCATGCCCGAAGAAATCAATCGCGTGCTGACCGACCATGTTTCCGATCTGCTTCTCTGCCCGAGCCAGACGGCGGTCGATAACCTGGCGCGTGAAGGGATTACCCGCGGGGTCACCCTGGTTGGCGATGTAATGGCGGATGTGCTACGTCTCGCAGTCGAGCGGGCAGATGCTGCTCTACCGGACATACCAGGCTTGGAAACCGGCGCTTATGCCCTGGCGACTGTTCATCGCGCTGAGAATACTGACGATCCGGCACGTCTGCGCGGTATTCTGTCTGGTCTATCGTCGCTTGAGATGCCGGTGGTCTTCCCAGTTCACCCACGCGCACGGCGTGCCATTGCTGCGATTGGATGGACACCTCCGGATCACGTGCGTCTGATCGCACCGGTTGGCTACCTGAGCATGGTTGCGCTTATGCGCAACGCGCGTGTCATCCTGACCGATTCGGGCGGGGTACAGAAAGAAGCATATTGGCTGGGTGTCCCATGTATCACGTTGCGTAATGAGACGGAGTGGATTGAAACAGTGACGCATGGATGGAATACGCTGGTCGGCGCCGATCCTGAGCGGATCGTTGCTGCAGCGCGGCGACCATACCCGTCGATGCCGCGTCCGCCACTCTACGGTGACGGTCATGCGGCTGAGCGGTGCGTGGCGGCGATGGAGCGGGGGGGAGGTTGAAGGTTGAAGGTTGAAACGTGGGAACGTTGAACGTTGGAAGGTTGAAGGTTGCAGGTTGAACGTTGAAATGTGGGAACGTTGAGCGTTGGAAGGTTGAAGGTTGCAGGTTGAACGTTGAAATGTGGGAACGTTGAACCGTAGGAAGGTTGAACGTTGAACCGTGGGAGCGTTGAACCGTGGGAGCGTTGAACGTTGAACCATGGGAACGTTGAACGTTGAACGTTGGAAGGTTGAAGGTTGAACGTGGGAACGTTGAACGTTGAAACGCGGGAACGTTGAACGTTATAGAGCACTGAAAAGGAGTTGAGATGGCGGGCGATCGCTCGTTCTTTGTTCACCCGACCGCGATCATCGACGAGCCGTGTGAGATTGGCGCGGGCACGAAAATCTGGCACTTCTGCCACGTGATGGCGGGGGCGCGGATTGGCGCGAACTGTGTGCTGGGGCAGAATGTTCTGGTTGCCAGCGATGTCGTTGTCGGCAATGGCTGCAAGATTCAGAACAACGTCTCGCTCTACACCGGCGTCGAACTGGAAGATTTCGTCTTCTGCGGACCGTCGTGCGTTTTTACCAATGTGATCAACCCACGCGCCGAGATCAATCGCCGCGCCGAGTTTCTGCGCACCCTGGTGCGGCGCGGCGCCACGATTGGCGCCAATGCAACGATTGTCTGCGGCGCGACGATTGGACGCTACGCCTTCATTGGCGCCGGCGCCGTGGTGCGTGGCGATGTGCCGGACTATGCGCTGATGCTGGGTGTTCCGGCACGCCGTCGCGGATGGATGAGTCGTCACGGATTTCGCCTGCCTGATCCTGACGCTGACGGACTCATGGTTTGTCCGGGGAGCGGATGGCGGTATCGTCTGGTTGCGCCGGAGGTGGTGCGGTGTGAGGATTGGGGGGAGGAGGAGGAGTTGAAGGTTGAACGTTGAAACGTTGGAACGTTGAACGTTGGAACGTTGGAACGTTGAACGTTGAACGTTGAACGTTGAAGGTTGAAGGTTGAACGTTGGAACGTTGAACGTTGAAGGTTGTAACGTTGGAACGTTGAACGTTGAAGGTTGGAACGTTGAAGGTTGGAACGTTGAACGTTGAAGGTTGGAACGTTGAACGTTGAACGTTGGAACGCAGGGGATGAATATGGCGACGATTGAACGTTTTGAAGACCTTGAGGCGTGGCAGCGTGCACGGGAGCTTACCAACGTTATCTACGATATGTCCGATGTCGGTGCGTTTGCGCGCGATTTCGCGCTGCGTGACCAGATACGCCGCGCAGCGGTGTCTATCATGTCAAACATCGCCGAGGGCTTCGAAAGCCGCACCTCGAGACTTTACATCGAACACCTGGGAAGAGCAAAAGCCTCGTGCGGCGAAGTTCGTTCACAACTGTATCTGGCATACGATCGCCAGTATGTGTCAGGTGAGGTCTTCGAGCAGACTCGTGCTCTGGCAGAAAGTGTCAGCCGATTGACCCACGGTTTGATCCGGTATCTGTCGAATGCCAGGATCAACGGAATCCGAGAAGACACAGCCTGCTACGCTGAAGAATATGCAGTGTCATACGCTTCAAATTTCGCGTCTGTGCACTACCAGGAGGTCACAGTGACAACCAACGAATCTCAAGTACCGCCTGCATCGGAGGCGTCACCTTCCCACCTTCAACCTTCCCACCTTCAACCTTCCCACCTTCAACCTTCCCACCTTCAACCTTCC
>JAGHYT010000251.1:0-2624 GCA_017743535.1 Chloroflexus sp. | reverse complement strand
CACCGCAGGGTGCGGGCCGGAGGCCCGCGCACCCAGGGGTGTGGCTACGTTCACCACTCACTTCTCACTTCTCAGCATAACGCGCCGTGCATGCGCAACCTGTTCGAGCACGACAAGGGTCTGGGTTGCAGTGCGCTGATACGAAAAACCGGCAGCCTGTTCCAGACCACGGGTACGTAAGTCGGCGCGCAAGCTCTCATCACTTAAAAGGCGCTGTATCGCTGCTGCCCAACCTGCCACATCGTCGGGGGCAATCCGAATAGCAGCCGCACCGACGACCTCGGGCAGCGAACTCGCATCACTGACAATCACCGGTGCACCGCAGGCCATCGCTTCTAGCGGTGGTAAACCAAAACCTTCATATCGCGAGGGGTAGGTAAAGATGGTACACGCCTGGTAGAGTAACGGGCCATCCTCGGGTGGTACATCGATGCGCCGTACTGCCGTTGTGAGATCAAGGTCGGCGATCAATTGATCGATATCCGGGAAGAGACGTGGATCGCGTCCTAGTGCTCGCCCGGCAATAGCCAGGGTTACGTATGGATAGCGGTTACGTACCAGGGCAAAGGCTCGTAACAAGGTCGAGAGATTTTTACGTTCGTCAAGGCCTCCTACGTAGTAAATAAATGGCGATGGTACTCCATAACGAGCAGCCACCAGATTCTGGGCTGCGGTAACATCGGCAGCCGGACGAAACTGCTCACCGGCAGCCAGATAGGTTACGGTAACACGTTCTGGTGGGATAGCGAGATAGTTCAAAATCGTATTACGACTAAACTTTGAGAAGGTTAATACGTGCGTGCTGTGTAGCGCGGCCCGACGCACCAGCGCCATATACAACCGAACCGACCAGTTTCCACGATACGCTGGAAGGAGTAGCGGGATCAGATCGCCGATGGTCGTTACCACCGGTTGGCGTGAACGTAATGGAGGGGCAAAGTAGGGAACAAAGATCACGGTTGGCTCGCCGTTTCGCGCCAGTCGCTGTGCGATCATCGGTACGGCAATTTGCTCGAAGATAACCTTTGCTATCTGGCGTGGCCCACCAATGGTGACGGTTATCCGCTCGACACCGCCCGGCAAAGCCGGTGTAGGTGAATGGCCTGGTAACACCATCAGGTAGCGGTGTTGAGGTGCCTGGCGATGCATCCAGGGTACGAGATTGTGCAGGTATTGACCAATACCTACGGTTGGTTGAGACCAAAAGCTGCCGTTGATCACGATCTGCACAGCAAGCTCCTCAAAGTTCCAAAAGGAGGGGGGAAAGTTGATGATACGATTGTTTGCTCTTATGATAGCCGATTTTACCGATCCTGTAGCAGCCTGATCGATTGACAGCACTAGTTGTTGGTGCGATAATCACCCAGGTTTTGTGGCTTGTTCTGCATTTCTACGAGAAGCTGACAGGTTTTCTATGTCGAAACATCCCCTCCATCTCAAACCAGAGTCATGGTTAGTTGCCGCCGGTAGAACGATTGCAAGCGGTGAGCCACTGAATGTACCGCCAATTCCTGCTTCAAACTTCATCATCGGGCAAGAGCGCTCGTATGCGCGGAGTGATGCTACACCAACCTGGGAAGCCCTTGAAGAGATTGTAGGTGGTCTGGAAGGTGGACAGGCGCTTGCGTTTGCTTCAGGTATGGCAGCCGTAGCAGCCGTGTTCGACCAGTTGCCCGTCGGTGCACACGTCGTTTTACCGGATGATTGCTATCAGGGGGTCGTCGGGTTAGCAGTGGCCGGCGCAACCCGTGGTCGTTGGTCGGTGCAGCGGCTGCCACTGGGCGATACCGAAGCATGGCGGCAGGCCTGTGCAGTTGCCGATCTGATCTGGCTTGAGTCGCCATCAAATCCGCTGTTGACGGTTGCCGATCTCCCGGCGATCTGTGCTGCACCGCGCAAAGCCGGCACCATTATTGCAGTTGATAATACCTTTGCTACTCCGCTTAATCAGCAGCCACTTGAGTTTGGGGCCACGGTTGCGATACAATCGGCTACCAAATTTATCGGTGGGCATTCTGATCTTCTGGCCGGAGTGATTACTACTCGTGACGAGCAGCTCTGGCAGAAGCTGCGGCAGTCGCGGGCACTGAATGGTGCGATACCTGGCGCTTTAGAAGCATTTCTGGCAACACGTGGTGCGCGCACGTTGGCGTTGCGCCTTGAACGAGCACAGCGTAATGCGCTGGAGCTGGCGCAACGATTGCAAACCCATCCGCTGGTTGCTTGTGTGCGTTATCCGGGTTTACCCTCTCATCCGACTTATCAGGTTGCTTGTCGCGTTCTCAAGGGCTTCGGTACGATCATCTCGTTTGATCTGAAAGGTGATGCTGCATTTGCCGATGCCGTCTGTCGGCGTGTCAGATTGATCCGCCACGCAACCAGTTTGGGAGCCGTTGAGTCGACAATGGAGCGGCGAGCAGCGGTTGTAGGGCAAGAGCATCTACCGCCATCATTGTTACGGCTGAGTGTCGGGATCGAGGATGTTGATGATCTCTGGTACGATCTCGATACGGCGATGCGTGAGGCAGCACGTCTATAAATAGCAGGAGAAAAGAGGAGAGAGCGGGAGACCCCCCCACTACCCCCCCGCCTGCGGGGGGCTGGGGGGAGGTGACGCATGCGGG
>JAGHYT010000069.1:0-23328 GCA_017743535.1 Chloroflexus sp. | reverse complement strand
GGAACGCCGAGCGATGATTCGAGGTGAGGCACTGACGATGCGGGCCGAAGGCCCGCGCACCCAGGTCCCACACCTAGGCCGCGCACTCAGGCCCGCACAGGAATGGACGGGTGCAGCAAGTGCTGTGTTTCGACCGATCTGCCGCTGCGACAGGATTGTCGGATAGGCTCTTCCTGCCGCTCTACGCTGTCGGAACGCCGAGCGATGATTCGAGGTGAGGCACTGACGATGCGGGCCGAAGGCCCGCGCACCCAGGTCCCACACCTAGGCCGCGCACTCAGGCCGCGCACACCCAGCTCCGCACACTCAGGTGACGTACTGACGAAGGTTCTCCCTTTTGTCTTACCGTTCGTGCGCAATCTGGCGAAGTCTCTGGAAACTTCATTTCGAATAAGTGCCTATCCGAAGTATCGTCTCACAGTTCAACGGAGGAAACCTATCGATGGATGTGCGGGCACAGCGCTGCGGCGCCCCAACCGATCTTCTTCCAAAACAGAATATTTCAGACAGGCTTTAAGCGGTACGAAGCCGTTGAAAAGCCCTCTTCTCTTACTTTCACACCTCGTCACAACGACAATGTGGTATCATGCCCTTGAACAGTGCTTAGCTTGTATGTTCTTGGAAGTAGCATAACGTGCGTACAGTCGTTTTCAACTGTTCGTCTATCACGCAAAGCTTCGTATGACCGCACCTCCTGCATCTGCGACTGAAACTGCCGTTACCGGGCTACGCACGTCTTTTCGGCGTGCCGGACAGGGCAACCCACTGCTTTTGCTCCATGGTTGGGGTGGATCATCCCGCCTCTGGCGCTACACCATGCATGATTTAGCCGACCGTTATATGCTTATCGCTCCCGATCTACCCGGTTTTGGCGCATCACCACCGCTTAGCGGTCGGTTATCGCTCGAACGACTGGCTGATTGGGTCATCGCCTTTGCTGATGCGCTAGGTATAGATCGGTTCGCAATTAACGGTCATTCGTTATGTGCTGCGGTTGCAGTACACGTGGCTGCGCGTTACCCCGAACGAGTCTCACACCTGATTTTAACCAGTTTCAGCACCTTTCGCGATGAGCGTGAACGGCGGGTAGTTGCTTCGATCCATCACCTGATGGCGCTATGGCTTGCGCTGCGTCGGCCCTGGATGCTTGATGTAAAGCCAATTATGCATCTGGTGGGGCGTCGCTTTTTTTACCGCTTACCGGCCGATCACGGTGTTTTACGCGAGACTTTTGCCGATTTTCTGGCGATGGAGCAGCGAACAGCTTTAGAGACAGCACGTGGCGCCGGTAGTCCAACCATCAGCGCAGCACTGGCAGCGGTACGAGCACCGAGTCTGATTGTTGCCTGTCGTCACGACCAGATTATGCCGCCGCCAGGGGCTCCGGTTGCGGCTGCGCGTATTCCAAATTGCCGTCTGGTTTGGATTGAACAATGCGGCCATCTACCGATGCTCGAACGAGCAGCAGAATATCATGCGGTGTTGACCGATTTTCTTGAATCGCAGCAATGAAAGTACATAGTGAAAACCGGTGATTGGCTGTTGCCTATTCCTTCGCCTGATGGAATATGCAGCGCACGGCCAAATGCTGAGGCATCAGGCAGGTGTGCTGCAATCTGCTAAAGAAAGGCGAGAGCAAGCAACAGTCTATCGAGGGCATGCACTTCGTCTGGCAGATTCCAGACAGTCCAGGATCAATCAACGAACGATACACCGATCACCCGTAATCGGTTTAGAATAGTCTGCGCACTATGTGTCCATGACCATTGCCGTGCACGGAGTGCAGCCTGTTCACCCCGTCTACGCGCTTCATCGCGCTGCGTGTGTACACGTCGCAGCAATTCCACTAACGCTTCAAGATCAGGTTCTGCCCAGTACGCCTGAGCATAAGGACCAGTCGGGACACCAGTTGGCGCCAACCCACTAATCGGCAAAGGATAGCCGCACGTGTCATCCAGAAATGCAGTCGGTCCGCTCCAGGCCGTTGCAATAACCGGCACACCGCAAGCCATTGCTTCGAGAATCGGCATACCCCAACCCTCTCCTCGCGTTGGTAATACGAAACAATCGGCACTACGGTAAAGTTCGGCCATTCGTGTCGGGCAGAATGTCTGATTGTAGAGCACTGCGACCGGTGGTACCTGGTCACCGAGCAACGTTGCGATCTCACGAAGCGGGTTACCAGGGGCGCGATGGTCAATCTTCAAGACCAGCACAACTGGGGCGGTGGGTGTGAATGCAGCCTGGTACGCACGCAGAAGAACATCCCATCCTTTCCGTCTACTCCATTCAAACACAGAGAGAAACACGGTACGATCGGTAAGTTCTTGTCGTGACGGACCAGGGGTGAAGATCGTCAGATCGACGCCCAGAGGGATCGTGTAGACAGGTCTTGTTACTCCACTAGCCAGAAATACTGCGCGGCCCCACTCGGTCGGTGTCCAAACCTCATCCATAAGATTGGCCTGAGCAACCCAATGTGCAGGGAGGCGATCAGTCTCCAGCATTGTAAACCCGATTCGGTACGCTCCACTGTTCTTGCAAAACAACTCACCGCGCCCATAGACCACTTGCGGTACGTCGAGTCGGATAGGTAATTGTTGAAGGGTTTGGATGTGAGGTGGGATGGCGCCGTACATCCGTTCCGCCTCGTCACTATCGAAGAGATAAAGAGGACGTACTGCCAGCCCCATAGCAGCAAGCTCAGCAACAATTGCCCGCGATGAGCTACTGTATCCGGTTGGTGAAGCAAACGTCGAATGCCAGACGAGGTGGGTCATGTTCGTTCAAGCGCCTCAATCCGTTCAGTGAGTACCTGACGGGCAGTACGTTCGGCATCAAGGTGGGCAACCAGGCTCTCGATAAGGCGTGTCAGGGTTGCATGGGTAGCGTTAATTTGGGCTAATTCGGGTCCACACAAACGCCAGACCAGCCAACGTCGTAACCTGGCAAGCGGCGATGTTGCCGGTGGCGGCGTAATGGCCCACGTCGTCTGCAATGTAGCAAGCTGTTCAGCAAGATAGGGATCCCGGCTCAGCAACTCATTCAGCGTAGCTATCTGACGTGCATCAAACACCGGTGCATCTAACGCACGCGCGATTGCAGTAGCGAGCGACTCTGTTTCGTGTGGATGCACTATGACCACGCTTTGATTAGACATAGTACTTCGTATCTCTCAAATAAGGTCTGAAAATGTTTTCTGCTTTCTCATTTTACCGCATTTGACGCTTCCCATATAGGAGCGGTGAAGGAAGTTTCAGCACTGATCGCTCATATTACCCGCCAGGAGACGTACCAGCAACCTTGTCATTGCCCCAACTTATCCGCCGTCCTCTCCGAGTGAGAGAACGGCTAACGGGGGAACGGTGAGGAGGGTAACGCCGGCCAACACCACGCCCGCCTATCTCAAAAGCCTGATCAAAAGCTCGGATTTCTCATCGGGCACGTACCATGCCTGTGCAACCATTGCGTGGGAGGTTGCCAACGTTCGTTTGCTCCCGCGCCCCACGTCCCCCCTCCTCCCCCTGTGTGGGAGAGGAAAGGGGGCCAGGGGGAAGGTGAGGGACATACCCACTTACCGGAATAGATCGAGATGCTCTCGGATCCAACCTACCATCCGCTCAATCCCTTCATAGACCGAAACTTTAGGCTGCCAGTCCAACTCCTGCTTCGCCAGAGTAATATCACTAATATACACCGGCTGATCACCGGGCCGCCAGTCGCCGTAACGCACCGTAATCTCACGTCCAACCAGACGACTCAACACTGGCCCAAACTCAGCCCAGATCGACAGTGCATTCTGTGGTCCGCCACCGATGTTGTAAATCCGCCCTTTCACTTGATCGATCCGCTCAAGTGCTGCCATGTAAGCGGCAATCAGATCGTCAACATAGAGCATATCGCGTACCTGTTTTCCGTCGCCATAGATCGTAATCGGGCGTCCAAGTAGTGCAGCAATAGCAAAATGTGCCGCCCAGCCCTGATCTTCAACACCAAACTGACGCGGACCGTAGATGCATGACTGGCGGAAAACAACCGTCTGCAAACCGTAAATACGGGCATAATCACGCACATATTGATCGGCAGCACCTTTGCTACAACCGTATGGCGAATGAAAATCGAGCAACTGATGCTCAGGCACTCCGGCAGGCAGGTCTCGGTAGCGGTAACGAGTAGCCTCTTCTACAACCGCCACCGTTTCCATGCCTCCATAGACCTTGTTTGTTGAAGCAAAAAAGACGATTGGCGGCTTCGGCGCCAGGCGAGCAGCTTCCAGAATATTCAGCGTTCCAAGTGCATTAATCTCGAAATCACTCCGCGGATCTTGCACGGATGTCGTCACTGCCACCTGACCGGCCAGGTGATAAACCACCTGATGACCAGGGATCACAGCCTGCATCGCAGCCGCATCACGAATATCGGCCTGCACGAAGCGTAACTGTTTACCATACCGTTCTTGCAGCCACGCCAGATTGAGCGGCGTGCGCGGGCGGCTCAAATTATCGACAATGGTAACCTGCTCGCCACGAGCGAGAAGATAATCGGCCAAATTACAACCAATAAAACCGGCGCCACCGGTGATGAGATGTGCCATGGTATGGTGTTCCCTCCGAAATACGACATTAATATGACATTTTTCCGGCTAATTATAGCATGCCTGACAAGGAGAGCACGGCGGTGTGTGTCTTTCCAATCTTCTTACCAAACCAACGCTTGCAATTCCCAACGTAACCTCAGGTTATAGGCGACTATCTACAATGACGTGCGACGGACATTTGATAGACATCCGTCGCACACTTGTCTTCGAGCAAGTCAAATGATCCGCGAATTATTTATCTGACCATTCAACGGATAATATTCGGCACAAAGACACTATAAACCGTGCTAACTTTTTGTACTGTGATGGTAATCGTCACTGCTGGTAATCCTGGTGTACTCACCGTTAAAGTAACAGGATAAACGCCATTTGCCACACTCGTGGCATTGACAGTGATCACCACATTACTTGGGTTGGTACTGCTTAACGTAGCACTGCTCAAGTTAGCTGTAATAATATTCTGACTGTCACCACTCTCGCTCAAGCTCAGGCTAAGCGCTGTTCCATCACGGGAGGTGAGTGGAATGGTATACGTATGCGAGGTTGAGCCATCAGTAAGCACGTACAATGCCGTAGTTGCTGCTTGTAAACCCGGTAAATTATATATCCCGTCATTAGTAGCCGAGCGGCGAAACTGGGGCCATGGTGCGTGGTAAGCAGGTTTCGTCTGATAGCCAGATGGCGGAACCTGAGGTGGGAACACCGATGCCAGATTCGTCCAGGCGTAGAGATGAGCGGTAATTGGAGGGGCTGCACTGGCGCCGTTGACAAAGATATGACCACCACCAATGACGACATCGAGTATGCCATCGCCGTTCACATCGCCGACGGCGGGTGTCGATTTGAGCGTGTACCAGGCGTAAAGTGAGGGCTGGCTACCACACGCTGGCGACAGAAAGCATGTCATTTGTTGCCCATCATAGCCTCTCAGGATCACCACACTCCAAAAGTTAGACGTCAACACTTCAACAATTCCATCACCGTTGATGTCTGCAATGACGGGCGATTGCAAATGCCCACCGTTTGGATCATTGAAACGAGTGCTCGGTTCTTCGTCATAGTTAGCACTATACGGAATGGTTCGCCATTTCGGGTTGGGATTTTCCGGATCCCAGGCAACTGTTTCACTGTGAGGAATACCGTTATCACCAGCCCAACCGACATTCACGACAATTTCGAGTCGCCCATCACCATCAATGTCACCTAGTGCCGGTGACGACTCCACGCATTCTGGGGCATTGAGGGTCTGCAACACAGCACCATCACTCAGACGGAATATTTTGACCCAGCGGCCTGCTTTGGTGACTGGTGTATTGATGGAACTAACCGGAAAATAACAACTTGAGCCAATAACCAGTTCATCACCGGGATTGCTGGGCAGCACATCGCCAATAGCTGGTGAAGAGTAGAGTGCCTGATCGACATACGTGCGCCAGATAAAGCCGGTTTGAAACTCTATGCGTACTGGTGTTCGTGCTGCCGTGTCAAAGGCGTGCAAAAAGCCACCATCCTGCGTTGGTGGTACCAGAACAGGATTCGCTGTAATATCGGTTGCTGCCAGCAATTCAAGTTCCGGATCACTATCGATATTGTAAAAGATAGGGGTTGACCAGATTGTATCAGCGGCGTGGTAGTACCAGCGCACAGTATAAGTTGTGCTTGTGGCTGCACTGAGCAAGTAGAGATTACGGTCAAGGCCGCCAAATGCAATCTCTAATTTTCCATCGTTATCGGTATCAGCTAATGCAACCGAAGAAACCACACCGTATAAATCTTCAGGTGGATACCCTTGTTGTTGCTGCCATTGTCGCAAACTGAACCGCCAGGCGATCTGACCTGTTTGACCGTTTACTGCCACGATCCCACCATCACAATTCGATGGTAAAATCGTACCATAACCAACCACGATGTAAGAGACGCCATTACCGAGTAACTGACCAACAGCCGGGCTACTGTTGCCAACAGCATCGTCGGCTGCCGGTGTGCATGGTGCTGGTAACAGTTGCACCGGATTCCAGAGTTGTGTACCATCGGCCCGACGTGCATGGAGAAACCCATCACTGGTCACAACAGCTACCTCTTTACTTGCCGGATTACCATCAATCTCGGCAATGACCGGTGAACTGCGAATGATTGGTTTATGGCCAAGATTGATCCCGTGGCGGGCAGATGTATCATGGGCTGGTGCTCCTGCACCGTAGGCGTTCGCATGAGTCCATCCTGGTAACGGTGGAGGCTGATCAGCGTACCCCGCCTGAACTGGAGGTGATGGAGTTGTACTGAACAGGAGGCAGAATAGTAAACCTGATAACAATATGAGCGATCGTATTGGAAGTCTCATAGAAAACATTCTCCTATTGAGCGAGATGATCCTTATCCTTGTAATTAGTGTAGGCGACAAATCTTACCGAAGAATAACCAAGTTGGCTATCTAAGATGACAGAAAAGACTCGGTGCATTTTGGTTGAGCTATCGAATTAGGATGTGCATGAGTTTCACACCTTTCGGATTGAAATCCGACGCAGAATCGTTACCGTGCTCGCTCAGATGCTCTAGGAGAATGGGAGAACCTCTCGCACATAGAATGACGGAGTCACCATGTGTTCGATGCCCATACCGGATGGTGGCAAGATTTGACCGAGTGATCGAGCTGTCGCCATTACTGAGCATGTCACGCACGTAGTGGAACGGTTAACAATAAAGCAGATGGGATGGCGCCAGGCAGATGATGTTACGTATCGTTCTGCCTAATCGCCTGTGTGATTCTGTATCATCTCCCAAATGTGTTCTCGGCTTGTGACGGACTTGTCTCATTCGGAATCTAAACGACTATGGCAGCAAACAGCAGAAGTGCGCAACCGTGCTATGCCCTTCCTGCCATTTGCGGAATAGATTACCGGTCGTTCTGAATATTAAGCAATCGGTCATGCAAACGGGCTTGCTCACGCTCTAGACGACGATAGTTGTTTCTTGTCTGAATAAGGAGGTTGAAAAGTTCTTCTATCAATTGTATAGTCACATCGCTCGTTTGTTGTCGGTCGATAGGTGACGAGACCTTTGTTTCTGATCGTAACCATTTCAACCATTCTCTTAAAGAATGACCTACGGTTGGGTTGCGATCACCGTTATAATCACCGCTCAGCGTATAGTCTTGTCTTAATGCAGAAAGTTTGCTATGAACTTCCTCTAACAGCTTCCAGTCACCATACTGCTCACACATTCTTTGAATGAGCGAAATCAAATGTGATTCAAAGCGATCATACGTGAAATCAAGGGCGCGCCGAATACCACGTTGAGCAAATGTAGCTATCATCGAGCGTGGTTGTAAAAACGTGCTCAGCGTTCTGACAAACTTATCTACCAGAACGCTCCAAGTAAAGTGCTTCTGGACATATGTATATCCACGTTCACCTAACATTGCTGCTTCTTCGGGACGTTCTAGCAACGTATCAATGGCTGTGATGAAGCTGTCAGCATCATGACAGGTATACCCTCCACCACTACGTTCAACGTGCTCACGGGTCACCGCACAGTCGGCGTGCACAATAACCGGACGACGTTGCTGCCAAGCTTCCATCATGACAATTGAGAAGCTCTCATTGAGTGAGAGCTGACATAAGGCAAGGGTTGCAGCGTATGCATCTGCCAACTCTTGCCGATCAACAATCATACCTAACTTTACAATATCAGATCGATCAGGTACGGTGATATCGCCTTTACCTGCTAATACCAGCACCAGATTGCTTTCAGGACGATCCTGCTTATAGGCAAGAAACCACTCAATCAGCAACGGGACGTTCTTAGCAGTTTCCAACCGTCCGCTATACAGTAGGAAGGGGGTGTCGATACCGGTGCGTTTACGAAAGCGGTCGGGATCACCGTGTAGCGGCTGATCAGGGAATCCGTACCCCAACACAGCGGTAAACGGGTTAGCCACTTTCAGCTTCTCGCGAGCCAATTGCTCTTCAGCGGGGGTATTGAAGAATATTCCACGAGCCTCTTCGAGCATCTCACGGAAGATGGAAAACCTTGCTGCTGGCTCGTCGTGGAGACAAGGTATATGGAATGCACGATCTCCAGCTTGCTGCGCACCATAGTATGATGTTCCAAACAGATAAGGAGTAAAAATGAATGCAGCATAGTCTTCGCGATGACGGGCGATGTAATCTTCTAATGCCCGACTGCGCAGATTATGCACCATAAAGTGTTCTTCGTCACGGCGCGTGATTTTCTTTCCATGGGCTGCCTTAATTTGGATTTCGTGAAATCCAGAGGGATGAATGGGGTCGGCTACAAACCGACGTACCAACACACCGTTCATCACTTCTGTTGCTGGCAATTGAGCAGTTTGCCAACTAGCAAGATCGACTGCATTAGTTGTTAAAACTTCGACACGAAAGCCACGAGCTACCAATTGCTCTGCCCATGCTTGTGCACCTCGTTCGGCACCACCTAAGACATCATGCCCATAGCGCGGTGTTACAAATGCAATTGGTTGATCAGGCTGCCATGGTTTTGTAGTGGAAGGTTGAGCCTGAGCAGTAACCATCCCAACCGTCTGCTCCTGTAGCATCTGAATAACTTTCTGCGCCAGATCAACCGGATCATCAGGTGTAAACAGCAACCCAGCGTCGCCCACTGTATCTGGTAAGGCAGTTGCAGCAGCGGCAATGACCGGTTTGCCTAATGCCATGGCTTCAATGACCGGCATGCAGAACCCTTCATGAATGCTCGCCGTCACGAAGATATCAGCCAGTCGGTAGAAATCTGCAATGTTTTCTCGATTTTGAGGGCCGGTAAAGATTACTGACTCAGCGACACCGATTTCCGCTGCCCGTGCCTTTATTTCGGCTACATAACCCGCATAGACATGGCCTGTTTCACCAACTAACAGCAGCACAGTATTGGGATAATGCCTGTGAATAAACGGCAGCGCTTCGACCAGGATATGAATGCGTTTGTTACGGGCCATGCGTCCAACGTAAAGCAGCACTCGTTTATCAATTAGTCCGTACTGCTCTTGTAGTTGACGATTGGGCTGCTCGCTATATCCGATATTGTGCAGGGCTGGATAGGGTAGGACACTCACTCTACTCGCTGCGATGAGATCGGTTGCTACCAGTTCATCGACCATGTACCGGCTATGTGCTACAGCGTAGTCGGCAAATTGAACCAGGTTTCGATTTGCAACACCAAGGACGAGGTTCTCATAACCTGGTTGACCAACACCCCAAATTTCTGGTGGTGTAATACCGTGGTAATCAAATAACACCGGTGCCTGCACGTAACGAATAAGTTCGACCAGCTTGTAGTAAGTTGAATAGTTGACAATAATTACAGCAGACTGATGCAAATGTTCGGCAAATTGTTGGATCTGGTCATTTGGATGGAGAATGTCTTCCAGATGAACGGCGACCATGAAACGGCGCAATGAACGTGGGATCCGATCATCAATAAATTCGGTCAGTAGTAATGGTCGAAAACCCGCTTCGGTCAAGGCTTGCACCTGTGCGATAACATGTGTACCGACTGCATCATTGGCTATACAATTCCCATTGATCACGGTAATACGCGGCCCTTGCGGTGGTTTAACCCGTATTGGATGTGAAAATGGCGGTACCCCTTTATCGCGAAACCATGCAACCTGATGCTCGACCAGCTCAATGGTCAACACATATTCACCCGGCGGCGGCGTTTGGTCAATGCGCAGTTCGATAGTCGTCGATTCATTAGCGGGAACAGGATGTGGTAAGGCTCGCCAGGGCAACTCAATGACCATATTTCCCTGGCGATCGAACCAACGTATTACGACTAGCACTGGATAGCCGCTAACCAGCCAGGGCGTAAGACCAGTGTTACGTAACTGTAGGCCGATTAAGAGTGGTTCATCTTGCCAGAGACTATCCGGAATAGGTTCGAGCAAGATGTATTCGACACCGTACAATGGTAAGGTATTCATAATGTTTATCAATGGTTAAACATCCAGTCGGCGCGCTGATGCGCGTGTTGCCATAAAGCTATGGCTTGAGCACGCTGCAATTGCATCAGGATATGCCCCATTCGTTCTTCCTCAAGAGGATGACAACTGCCGTAAACTTGCTGTCGTCCGAGCAAGATCGTTCGCCAATGCAAGAGCGTCTCGGCATACGCCCAACGTAACGCACGGCCTTCGTTGGGCCATAAGACGTGGCGCTGAATATGATACAATTCTGCCGGTAAAAACGACTCTTCCAGGTCGTGTAGAGAATAGTGCTTAAAAATAAAGCGTAGCCGGCCGCGATTGTAGTAACAGCTTCGTTGAAGTTCATCTGGTAGTGAGAGGGACTCGTGATGAACAAGCGTTGCAGCAGGGTTATACACTATCTTCCAGCCCTGTTTGCGCAGGCGCTGGCAAAGATCGATATCCTCGAAATATGCCGGTGTAAAATCTTCATCAAATAGCTGTATTTCCTTAAGAGCTTGAGAACGTAGCGCAATAGCGGCGCCTGTCACAAAATCACATTCGCGTAGCGTATCATATTGACCAGTGTCGGGTTCATGCCAGCCGATATGTTGCACAATTGCTCGCGGCCATTCCAGGAGTACACCCGCGTGCTGAATAGTGCCATCGGGATAACGAATTTTAGCCCCAACTGCTGCCACCTGCGCATCTGCGATCATTGGTGATACTAGATGCTCGATGCAGGTGGGATCGAGAACCGTGTCTTGGTTGAGCAATACCAGGACATCAGGTGGTGAGTCGTTTAATAATGCTTTTATGCCACTGTTCATGCCACCAGCAAAGCCCAAGTTGCGCTGATTGCGGATCAAACGCACATGCGGATGGCATGCCAGAATACTGGCGACGACCTCATCATGAGATGCATTATCGACAACCAGAATCTCTGTCGGGATGGATTGATGATAGAGTGATTCAAGACACGCTATCGTAGCATATGCAGCATTCCAACTTAGAACAATGGTTGCAATTCGCATAGAACTATTCTGTTTGCTGAGAAGATGAGGTGTATACACCGCCAATGTAGGCTAGTATTTGTGAAGTTGTCTCTTCCAGTCCGACGATCTGATCAGCAAAATCTCGTATCTGTTGCCCGATTTGATGAATCTCTTGGACTTGGCGATGATTGTGGTCTTGTGCACCAGACTCGAGATTGGTAACCCGTAATTCTAGCATATCTGACCGCTGAGATAATTCCTGCATTTGCTGGGTTACTTCATGCATTTGCCGGGTTACTTCATGCATTTGCCGAGTTAATTCCTGCAATCGTTGATCTAGCCAGTTAATGTGGTTCCCATATTGGCTTGCTACATTGAATAAGAGTTGCGTAGTTTGATCTATTTGCTCGGCTAACGCATACATTGAGCGTAGAGCTGCTGCATTGTAATCACGTTGTGGGTTTGTAAAGAGCTGTAAGATATTACGTTGAACAAAACGCAGCAACGGATTAGGAGATAGTGATGATTCTATCTTCCACAATTGCTCTTGTACACGAATAGCATCGTTCCGCAATCGTTGTAATGTTGCTAATTGTGATCCATCAGGGATTGGCATAGGTAGTCTCTCCTTCAGATGTGAATCCGTGAGCATACTTAACAATGAAGATACTACTCTCGACCAACGCAGACGTTGCCCAAGAGCTGCGGCATTAGCACTCTGATGTGTCCAGTGTTGATGATCTGTTAATAAGCGGATCAGTACAGCGCCAACAGCCTGGCTATCACCAATCGGAACGACCTCTCCAGCCTGATGTTCCTTGATGAGATCAGCAGCGGCATCATCGGCGCTAACCACACTGGGTCGACCGACCCAGAAATGGTCGAGAATACGCGAACGCACGGCAGCGTAGCGTGTCTCTAAGTGTGCTCGATGCAATGATACCATAACTTTTGCTTCGAGCAAGAAATCGGCACGCCGTTGATACGGAACCCATTCGTTGTAGAAGTGAACACCACAGCCGAGCAATCCTAGATCGGCGGCCAGTTGGCGTGTTTGCTGTACAGTCGCCATCTCGGGCACCTGTCCAGGATGCCGTCCGGCTAAGAAGACAAGCCGTGCCGTGGGGACGTGAGCTAGAACGTGTGGCATGGCCCGTACCAGAGTTAATGGGTCCATCCAGTCCCACAGCCCGCCGCTCCATAAGATGATAGTATGTTCGGTGCTCAGGTCGTCCAGAACACCACGGAGGGCCGGTTGCCCACTTGCCTGCGGCGGGTCGTCGCTGACACCGAAGGGAACGATAGCGATGAATTGGTGCAGCAGCGGGTCTTGATCGATGATTGCCGGTGTGATGCGACCTAGGGCCAGCAGGCCGCCAATATAGAGATCGCGCTGACGTTCGGTGGCGCACACGAAATGATCGCCCCGCGTCAGGAGGGCACGTAGTAGATCGCTATCACGTTTAGCCTGCTCTTGTCGTTCGGCCAATGGATGATTGCGAAATAGCTCCAGATTTTCAAGTGCAACCGGATCGTAGAGGTCGATGATCAGGCACCCCGGATGGTTAAGGAGTTCGGGATGGGCACTGGCGACATAGCCATTGGCGAAGATGTTCGTTGCCGCACGGAGATACGGTTCGATGCTGGCGGCATCTCCCCAGGTGTAATGCCCACAGCGAAGGTTCGCCGGGAGCGGCAGATCGATGGGTTGAGGGGCGATGAGGGTTACAGGTAGGTGTCGAGCGAGAACGCGCGCCAGTTCCCACATCCGAATACCGGGGCCAGCCATTCGCTGACCAATTACATCGTGGCTGATAATAAGAAGTGAACTCATCCGTGCCAGCTCCAGGCGCCTTCGATGAAGACCATGCCGTACCGTTGACTCAGACCATGGCTGTGGATGATCAACGGGTACATTCGGTCATGAACGTCAAATTCGTGAAGTTGTGTCCAATCGGTCGCCGAAGCACTGACCAGATAGCGCCCGCCTAGGAATGGTAATCGTGGAATGTGGTAGTCAACGATCCCAGGGCCTTCGACAACTGGAATGTGGTACTTATCAAAACCGGTGTTCGGCCCGGTTAGCCACGGCCCACTCTCGTGATTGATTCCCACCCCAAAGACCGGACGTTCAATCCGTTCGTGCGCAAAATAGTGAATGCGGATCGTCAAGGGTTCGTGGGTGCGGAAAGTGGTTCGCTCATTGCCATGCTGATCAAGTAGTTGGACATGGGTAATCTCAACTTCGCGTGTCCCGCGCCGCATGCGTTCCCGCCATTCATCATCAGCAGTGCCAGTAGTTTGTTCACGAGCTTGCCGCTCTTTTTCGTTGACATCGGCTAGATACGCATCAACAACCTCGCCAGCCGGGCCATAGGCCTTCATTTCACCGTGGTCGAGCCATACCGCTACGTCACAGAGTGAACGAACAACATCGAGGGCATGCGACACAAAGACAATAGTCTTCCCAGCGCGACGGAAATTGTAGATGCGATCAATACACTTACGCTGGAACGATTCATCACCAACGGCTAAGACTTCGTCAGTGATCAAGATGTCAGGATCAACTGCCGTGGCAACCGCGAACGCCAGCCGGGTATACATTCCGGAGGAATAGTGCTTTACTTCGGTATCAAGGAAGGGGCCGATCTCTGAAAATTCAATGATCTCAGGCAGTTTGCGGATCATCTCTTTGCGGCTAAAACCCATCAGCGAACCGTACAAAAAGACATTTTCGCGTCCGCTGAGTTCGGGATGGAAGCCACTGCCCAACTCAAGCAGGGCAGCAATCCGGCCTCTGGTCGAAACGCGACCGCTGGTTGGTTCAAGGATGCGAGTGATCAGTTTGAGGATCGTACTTTTACCGGCGCCGTTATGGCCGACGAGACCGATGCTCTGTCCTTCTTCGACTGTGAAGCTGACGTCACGCACAGCCCAGAAGGCTTCAGCCGGTGACATACCCCGGAGCAAGCCGACAAAGCGTTCTTGGATCGTTGCGGCATTCTGGCGACGGACGAACTGCCGCGAGACGTTGTCAAACTCGATCACAGCACTCATAGTTCTTCACCAAAATGGCGACTGGTGCGCTGGAAGACCCAATACCCGATGGCTAATACAATTAAACCGGTGACACCTACACGCAGCATTGCGCTAAGTGCGGGGATGCCCGGTGTTGGGATGAATCCCACCGGCACCGGATTGCCGTAGATGATTTCGCGATAGAACTCGATAATCGATGCCAGCGGATTGATCCAGCGGATCACACGCGCTGCCAGTCCTTCACTGATGGTACTGAGCGGATAGATGATAGGTGTTAGGAAGAACCAGATATTGATAACAATGCCAATGAGATGCACTACGTCACGGAAGAAGACGGCGCCAGCGCCGAGCAGCAAGGCTAATCCGGTTAGAAAAATGGTTTGGAGAACCATTATCACCGGCAAGTAAACGATGCTCCAGCTTAGGTTAAGCCGACCAAGAGTGGTGAGCTGAACGACTATGATGACCAACATCATCATCGGAAGTGAAAGGATAAAGTTGAGTAAACTTGAACCGACCGCCACCAGCGGCAACACTTCGCGAGGGAAGTAGACTTTTTTAACCAGGGCTGCGTTGTCGATGATACTCCGTGTACCATTCAGAACGGCTTCGGCGGTGTAATTCCAGGGTAGTAAACCGACAATGACGAACACCGGGAACATCGCCAATCCGTTGGGTAAGAGGAAACTGAACACAATCACGTAGACCATCATCATGCCCAACGGCGCAATTTGGGTCCAGAGGTAGCCCAATGTGCTCCCTTTGTAGCGGGCGCGCAAGTCGCGCAGGATGAGATTGCGGATCAGCTCGCGGTATTGCCACAATTCTTGCAATTTGGGTAATACGCCGGCACTACGGTCGAGGGCAATGCCACCCAGGCCGAGTGCTGTGCCGAATAACATCGCCAGCGCAATCAGAGGCAGTTCGTAGCGTGGCTCTGGGTTGGCAGGAAGGGGCGCTGGAATGCGGAAGGCTGCACTTACCTGATCGGCATTGAAGCGTGCCCCCGCTTCGCGGATCATGTAGTTGATTGCCGCCTCGATACTCCGTAACTGAGCGATGTTTCGATCACGGGCTGCCAGCTCGGCTGCCGCTGTCGGATTTGTTGCAGCACAACTTCGCAATACCGCTTCACGAGTAGCGGTATCGTTCAAACCGGTGCTGGCACAGAGTGCATCCAGAGTTGCATTCCGAGTGTTTATTGCAAACCGCCAGAGATCGTAACGCGATTCGAGGGCACGGGTAACGTCACTGATCTCTTCCGAAGAGAGATCGCTCAGACGACGCGGGGTGCTGAATGGTTCGATTGGTCGTGATAACGGCAATGCTTCAAGCCGCAGAATATCGCGCAACAACCAGGCGAAGCGATCATCGGTGGCTGGTGTTTCACCATTTAACGCCTGCCAGAGCTGCCATCCGAGCATATTGCGCAAAATCTCACGTCCACCGGCAGCCCGAATTTGTCGTACTAGTTCAGCAGCGCCGTCGTCGGCCAGCCGTTGCGCTTCGGCAGCATTGTCGGCAATACCGCGCACGAGGACCTGTCCCGGTGCTTGCAACAGGTATTCAACCCGAAAATTGGGCAGACCGAAGCGAACGTCGGCCCTTGCCAGGGTCGCGAGGCGTAATGCTTCCTTAGCGTCGGCAATGGCAATATCCATACTGGTAAGGTTTGGCCCCACCGGTTGGTAAATTGGCCCATAGCGCGTCGTGTCAAAACGTACTTCCGCGTGGGCATAATAGAGGATTGGGCGGGTGAGAATAGGTGGGAGTGCAACACTGACCGCACCCACGATGCACAACACCAGCCATAACCACTGGTAGAGGCGCAGTGCTCCACGTTGTGCGGTCAGGATGCCACCGATGACATGCCAGATCGTTGTCTGGTTTAACGACTGCTTGATCGTGTTGGCCACAATGTTACCTCTATAGATTGACCGGCAGCCAGGTCGATACGCAGCCAGCCACTACCCTGCCACTGTTCACGAGGCACAATCTCGTGATTCATCGCTACATCTGCCGTGCCCGACGGAACATCGATCATCAGGCCGATCAGAGGGTATGGCGATGGATTCTGTATCCGATAACGTTGCGCAACTCGTTCCCCGCGCTCAAGGCTGGTTGTTGGTTCAGACAGAGTGGTGATGTCCAGGGTCATACGGGCAATCTGCCAGTTGGCAATCTCACTCAACGGAGCGACCCAGATGTCACCGCGCCCAACAACGTATGATACAACATTTTCCCAGGCTGCTTGTTGGGCGGCACTCGTGACCTCTTCGGTGTGTGCCCAAATGTCAATCATACCACCAGCAGTCACGGTGCGTTCAATCTGGGCAATGGCTAATTCGGCACGGGCCGGCGTGAGATAAAAATCCGGGCACGCGATGATCCGACCTTCACGACCGGGAAGCCAGCGACAATGGGGATCACGAATCAAGCCTTGTTGATCGGTTGGAAAAAGATTATAGGGACCGTAATCGCTCAGACGGGTTACCGAACGAATCCCGGCTCGCTCGATAACATCCCAATTGGCGTCACTCATACCGGCACTGCTACTCCAGGGGAAGGCTAACGATTGGGCCGGACGCACTCCCCGTTCAGCAGCAACGGTATTCCAGGCTTCAATATCTGCTCGCCACGTGGCAGCATCGGCGTAGCCACCGTATAGATGGCTGAAGGTGTGACTCTGGATTTCATGACCGGCTGCCAACAGAGGTTCAATCTGATCGCCGAAGTACCACGCCGGATCAGTTGCCACTGTCCCATATGGATCATCGCTAAACCAGGGGCGCGTCGTCCAGCGGTCACTTCGCCAGCCATTTGCGGCTGAGGCCCAACTAAAAACCGGATCGTTCATAAACCGACGCTGCTCGCGGTTGCCCATCAGGAAATTGTACCCGGTCGCATAGTAGGTGGCGCGCACATTATACCGCGCAAAGATGGTCATGCTCGTCTCAACACCGGTCCGCATCCGCATCCCCCGCTTAATCGGGTCTTCATCGGCAAGTGGATCGTCGACGGAACGCGAATGGATCAATCCACCCATTGCCGTTTCCCAATCAAAAGTGAAGGCAATGGCTGCCCGATACCCTGCCGGCCATGGTGCAATGGTAAGAGGTGATGGCGGATCAGGTACGTGCGCCTGGGGCAGGGTCTGACCGCCGCGTTGGAGCCGCGGCATATCGAGATAAATCCGATCATCGGAAGTGGGTTCGATCCGCACACGCAGGGCGCGTGCAGTCTGGGGCGCACGTGCGTACCCACCAACCGTCGTCCATGCCGATGGCGGTCGTTCTGGTGTCCACAATGCTACCGGTTGCCAGGGGGTGACGACTCGTTCAATGATGGTTCCTTGCTCATCGTACCACTCAAAAACCAGCCGAGCACGGGTCGGTGAACGAAGGAGTGAGTCGGTCAATGTCGCAACGGTAAAGCAGTAGACAACGCCAGGTTGCACCCCAATAGGTGGAGTCAAGGCATAATTGGCAATTCCGATTAGTTGGAGTGACCGGCCATCGCCGTTGAGATCAAAGCCCTGGCCGTCAACAGAGGGGCCACGGAGTTCAACCCCACCGGCGCCACGGCCCCAACCGGCGGGGAGACCGAGAATATCTCCGGCTATAGCAAAATTGGCGTTGGGCAGTAGATTAGGATCGACAAATGGAGGAGCAGTGCAGCGATCAAGACGCTGACTGATAAACAAAAAGACGCCAATTGCGCCAATGATGAACGAGATAATAACGGCACCTAGTGCGAACTGCCGCGAAACCATCACATCCTGTAACTGATCGATACGGTATGCGGTACGATACCGCGGTTCTATTGTACCATAGATGTTTTTACCAATCGTTGTTGGATTTCGTCCTGACAGTGGCGCGATCTTCTGCTACAGTGACAGCGTAAGGTGTCAGGTCCTTCGCGCGCATCGTTTTCTCGCCTTTTACGATAGGAGAATCACGCCTATGCAAGCAACAACGGCGACGACGCTAAGAGAGCAATACATTTCGGTTGCCGGTTTCCGGCTACGAGTTTTAACTGCCGGACAGGGGCCGGCTGTCCTTTTATTGCACGGCTTTGTCGTCAGTGCTGATGACTGGATACCAACGATTCAAACACTGGCAGCAGCCGGTTTTCAGGCCATTGCTCCTGATGCGTTGGGGTTCGGTGCTTCAGATAAACCGGGCGGTGCAGCATATACATTACGGCGGTATGCCGATCTCAATGCGGGCCTGCTGCAATCATTTGGGGTTGAACGGGCAATGGTTGTCGGTCATTCGATGGGCGGGAAACACGCTCTGGCGACAACAATCCTTCATCCCCAGCGCGTCGAACGGCTGGTGATCGCTGATAGCGAAGGATTTATGCAACTCCCCCTCTTTATGCGTAAAGGGGGTGCCTTGCCCTTCCTCGGTGAGGCGCTGGTGAGTCTCGCTGCGTTGCCGTTTGTGGTGCGGATGCAGTTGCGGGCTGCATTCGCCAACCCTGATCGCTATATTACCCCAGAACTGATCGCACGAGGGACGGCAACACTGGGTAATCCCGAGATTCGCCGCACTATGGTTTCTCTCAGCCGTCATTATGATGCCAATGATTTACGGGGGAGTGGGCTTTGGTCACGCCTTGCCAATATAACGCAACCGACCCTTATTATCTGGGGGGCCGAAGATCGGCTCTTTCCGGTACGTTGTGCATACGAAGCTAAACGGATGCTGCCGCATGCCCGGCTTGAGATTATTCCTAACTGTGGTCATTTTCCAATGATTGAAGCAGCGGATCAATTCCATCGACTGCTGCTCGAATTTCTACGTTAGTTGTTCTGAAGCGGTCGAACGTTGTGCAAGTTAAAAGGGTAGAAAGCAATTACTTCTGGTTAGCATCAGGTCGGCTGGTGTTAGCGTGAAACGCTGTCTGCAAGCGGTTAGGTACAACTCTTATCATTCATCACCTGTCCAGAGAAACCGCTTAAGATCAACCAGATACTCATCATTCACAATAACCCCTTCAGCTTGCAAGCGGCTCCGCTGTTCATCGGCAGCATAGACATTACTGATGCGACCGACACGATTAATCACGCGCCACCAGGGGACATCGTGGTGACCAAGGAGGGCGTGCAAGGCATACCCTACCATCCGGGCCTGACTGGGAAAGCCGGCCAATGCAGCTATGCGACCGTAGGTACAGACTCGACCCGCTGGGATTTGTTTGACAACTGCATAAATAGCGGTGTATGGCGATTCGTGCGTCATAGTACGCTCGAGCGATCTACGTACCGGTATGGTGATGGTGTAATACCGTACAGAATGAAATACGATGCGATGAATGGGTAGTCTTTGCTTGTGCTGTGGTGTGTGCCTAGCCCTCCTCTCTTTCTCTCCCATATGGGGAGAGAAAGAGAGGCACCTGGCGCATTGAAAAGCCTGTGGAACCGTGTCAACAGCCGAAACAGCATCAACCATAATGTACGATGACCGGGTAGGAAACGAATGTTGAAAGCACCTGATCGGGGCGACAGTATCAGCGCATCCTACGCCAATCGTCCCCCGTCAACCGCAAGGGTCGCTCCGGTAACGAACGAGGCCTTATCTGAGCAGAGCCAGACAACGGCATTGGCTACTTCTTCAGGCGTGCCCAGGCGGCCAATCGGTTCACCTTCGGCAAACTGCGCCAGAATGTCGGGATCACCATGAGTAAATCGATCGATCATGGAGGTGTGAATCGTACCAGGACAGACCGCATTTACCCGAATACCATTGCGAGCATATTCCAACGCTGCGGCGCGCGTGATGCCAACGATCCCGTGTTTACTGGCTACATAGGCCGAAACGCCACGTGAACCGGTGAGACCGGCTACCGATGATGTATTGACAATAGCGCCACCACCCTGCTGTAGCATGTGCCGAATTTCGTACTTCATGCACAACCACACACCTTTGAGATTAATTTCGATCACCCGATCCCATACCTCTTCGGGGTAATCGACCAGCATTGCCTGTACCCCTTCGATACCGGCGTTGTTGTGGGCAAAATCGATCCGACCGAATGTATCAACGGCACGATTGATCAACTCTTCAACCTCGCTGCGTTGAGCGACATCACAACGCACAAATATGGCGTCGGTGTTCGCTGCCCGACACATTGCAACCGTCTCTTCACCACCTTCAACATTTACGTCAGCAACGACAACTTTCGCTCCTTCACGGGCGAACGCCAGTGCTGAAGCGCGCCCAATACCGGCTGCCGCGCCGGTCACCAGCGCGACCTTTCCAATGAAAGGTTGCTCCATAAAAAATCCTCCTCTAGCCGATCTCTGCACAAGGTATCATACCACAAGTACGAATGCTTACCGGTGATCATGCATTGTGAGGGGCAACGGCCTGGGTAATCGCGTGTTGTGCAGCCATTTGCTGAGGACGTCGTTTTCAGGTAAGATGCTAATATGTACCGCGACGACTACATTCTCCGGTTGATTGCCCAGTTTGGTGCGATCATTCGCCACATCCTTGGTCTTTACCGCGCAGGTCATTCACCATTGGTGCGAATTGCTATCGATAACGCTTACCGTGATCGACTAGGCGTAGGAAGCGACCAGGTGGTCAGAATGAGCGAGCGGCAGTTGCTGGCGCTCCTCCGGTTCCACAATCCAACCGAGGCCTGGTGGCATGAGGGGTCATATCTTGCGGCCCTCCTCGCTGTTGAAGCGCATGTCCTGGCCGATGATGATGAATCAGAGGCCGCGGCAGAACGGGCATTGCTGGCGTTACACCTGGTTATCGAGTGTGCGTTGGCTGCACCAGTACCGTTGCCCGATTATACGCCACATTATGCCGATCTCCTGATGCTGCTGCAAGATTACGATCTACCTACGCCAACGCTGGCGGCACTCTTTTCGTTTTGTGAGCAAGCAGGTGATCTGGCGCGGAGTGAGAACATCATCCACGAATTACTGGTGCGCGATCCTGACGGTTGGTGGGCAGCGGCTCGTGCATTTTACCTGCGGCTACAAGCCTGTAGTGATGAGGTGTTGGCAGCAGCCGGTTTATCCCGTGAAGAGGTTATAGCCGGTTTAGCAGAACTTGACGGGCGTGGATAAGCGTATAGGGTTCGCAACAGCTCACCGTGCATACGAACAAAACGGTGGTAGAGGGTGGTTCGCAAACCTCCCTTTCGCGTTCATCGTAAAAGAAGAGCTGGCTGAGAACCGGCCACTGTGATTTTTAACCAGGAAACTCTCTGTACGCTTCTCAACCGCTATGAGCGTATGTTCCGATCAGGAAATTGGCTAACATCTGTTTGCCATGATCGGTCATGATCGACTCGGGATGGAATTGCACACCTTCGACCGGCAATGAGCGGTGACGTAGACCCATAATGATGCCGTCTTCCGTCCACGCCGTTATCTCTAATTCAGCCGGTAAATCTTCTCGTCGCACCACGAGCGAATGGTAGCGTGTCGCCTGAAATGGTGAGGGCAAGCCAGCAAACACGCCCTGAGCATTGTGGTAGATCGGTGATAGCTTCCCATGCATTACCATTGGTGCGCGCACAACGGTGCCACCATAGGCAGCGCCAATTGCCTGATGACCAAGACATACACCAAGGATAGGGATGTGACTTCCTAACCGGCGGATGACCTCGACGCTAATCCCGGCTTCAGCCGGGGTACAGGGGCCAGGACTGATCACGATACGGTCAGGATGTCGTTGTGCGACTTCGGTTACTGTTATCTGGTCGTTCCGCACAACTTCGACCTCTGCTCCCAATTCGCAAAGGTACTGGTACAAATTGTAGGTAAATGAATCGTAGTTATCAATCAACAGTACACGCATTATGCTCTCGCTCCTCTAGGCTGTCGCTACTTTTTCACGTTCATCCTGGGTAAGAATCGTTCCTCTGCTGCGTGCCCTGATCAACGCTTCAACGCAGATCGGATCGAACTCAGTACCGGCCCCTCGTTGCAAGAGTTCCAGTGCCTCTTCTACGGGCATTGGTGGTCGATACGGTCGGTGGCTGGTGAGAGCATCAAAGACATCGGCCACGGCAACGATACGCCCGAAGAGCGAGATGTCTTCACCCTTAAGCCCAAACGGATAGCCACGCCCATCGAGCCGCTCGTGATGCTGAGCCAGTGCCGTCCAAGATTCGCGCAACAGATCAAGTTCTAGCAAACCATTATCACGCAGAAATTCAAGCCCATAAACCGGGTGTTGTCGCATCTCGACAAATTCTTCTTCGCTAAGCCGACCGGGTTTCTTGAGAATATGGTCGGGTACCCGAATTTTTCCCACGTCGTGCAGTTTACTTGCGATTCGTAGTTGATAGAGTTGTTCGTGCGAGAGTCCTAATTCCTGACCAATAGCAACTGAAAAATCGCTTACTCGCTGACTATGACCACGAGTGTAAGGGTCTTTCAAATCGATGGCGCCAGTAATAGCTTCGATCATACGGGTGAACAGACTATCGGTCTCTCTGTACAGTTCGGCCAGGCGAATCACCGTCGCCGCCTGCGAGGCAAGGGTTTGGAAGAGGGTTATATCTTCTGCTGAAAAAGGTTGGCCGTTACGTGGATTAAGTGCTTGCGCTCCGCCAATGATCCTACCCTCTACTTCACCGCGTTCACCACCGAGCACGATCCGGGGAGCACGGAGCGGGACGCACAGAATAGCCCGGGTCTGAAAACCACTCTGCTGGTCGAGTCGTTTGTAAAAACGATGGTCACGCTGCACATCGTTTACTACGACGGTTTCACCGGTTTCGAT
>JAGHYT010000005.1:0-66679 GCA_017743535.1 Chloroflexus sp. | reverse complement strand
GGAGCTTCGGCTACCGCCCGCTGCCACCGGGGTACGCGGGCCTCCGGCCCGCATGTGGAAGCGGCGCGCCGTCTGGAGCTTCGGCTACCGCCCGCTGCCACCGGGGTACGCGGGCCTCCGGCCCGCATGCGGAAGCGGCACGCCGTCTGGAGCTTCGGCTGCCGCCCGCTGCCACCGGGGTACGCGGGCCTCCGGCCCGCATGTGGAAGCAGCGCGCCGTCTGGGGCTTCGGCTGCCGCCTGTTGTCACCTGGGTACGCGGGCCTCCGGCCCGCATGTGCGGTTTACAGAGGGGAAGCCATTGTCTACACCGTCAACACGCCATCTAGCGCGGGCGTCCCACCTGCCCAACTTCCACCTTCCTCGACCCTTTAGGAGCGGCAGGGAGCGAGGGAATGAGGGTGAAAGCGCACTAATGGAACTTGGGCTGGCTGCCACGTGATGATCGAGATGCGTGACAGAACCCATCGGTTGGCGTATCAGCACACTACTGCCCCAAGCCCCAGCAGGCGGTCAGTAAGGGCTAGAACCCATTCCTCCTGACGTAGCAACAGGCATGATCGGCGAGTCGGCGGGGGTGTACTGTTGCTCCGTACATACCTCGTAGGATGCGGGCCGCTGGCCCACGTCGTGCGGTGTGCGACTAGCAGCCATTGGCTAGCGTAATAGCACACCATCCCCCAGACCCTCTGCTTTCGTTGTCCCCCCTCACTTGCGGGGGCCTGGGAGATGTTGAATCCACATCTACAATACGGTGATAGGTACAATCGGTGATACTACGTGTGTTGACCGCAAACGTTCCTCGGTTATGGGAATCTACACACCGCATGCGCACAGCGGATAGGCTGAGTCTCTCCATTCTCTCTTACTGCCAGGCAGGGTGAAAACGTTGAAAACCTCATAGCGTTCTGCCGACTGTCAAACATGCATAGCAAGACACGCAGCACATCCTATTCGTTTCGCCCCACTATCGGCACATAGAGACGGTATACCGTTGTCACTATGCGCAATGTGATCGGGATACTCTGGCTTCCAGCGCTTCCGGCATTCACATTGATAACCGTCGTGTAGTCACCCACCGATAATCCGGTGGGATTGATACGATAGCGAAGTTCGCTACGATGCCCGCTACCGTTGGTCGTTTCGAGCGTCAACCAGCTCGCACCACCACTGGCGCTCCAGGCAATGTTGGCTGAACCGAGGTTCTGTACCATAAGCGTATACGTCACTTCCGGATCGATTGGCAGTGCGATCAGGGTAACATTGCCCGGCGTCACTGCAAGTTGTGAAGGAGTATCCTGTCGCAGGTAGACCGGCGTCTCACTCAACGGAATCTGAGCCTGGCCGTTCTGAACGTTTAATGGCAGGATGTTCCCATCACGGCCAATCAGTTGTGCAGTACGCCCCACTTCAAGCGACAGTGTGCGTGTCTCGGCAGCATCGGTCGTCCACAGCAGATCAACGAGCGCGCCAGTGCTGGTCTGAAAGCGCAGATGGTAACGTGCTGGTGGTGTTAAGGCATTGGGTTGAAATGAGTAATTGTGTAGTGGACCGAATCCGATAAACGTGGCTACTCCGAGTTGAGCTGTAAGTGTCGCGTAGGCATTGGCAGCCAGTTTACGACTATAACCCTGATTGCGGTTCCGCAAGATCGCCGCATTGCCCCACAAATCAGCGGTCGGGCTGTCGAATTTATCTTCGAGTTGGAACCAGTTGATATGCTGTACTCCCAAGGCCAGGGCAATCCCATGGCTACGTACCAGATAATTCGCCTGCTCATGCTCGGTCCTGCAAATCGGTGAGGATAAGGTACAGGTTGACCACCCAAGCTCACTGATCCAGATCGGTATGTGTGGCCCGCGCTTCGCATCGAGCCAGCCACGAGTATTGGCAATCCGTCCCCACAGCGAGACTAGTCCATACAATCCAGCGCGATCAGGGGCAGTGTCAGGCATGTACGGATGAATGGCTAACGCATCAAAGCTGGTCTGTGCTGCGGGAACAGCCGTAAAGGCTGCGCCAAGAAATTCTAATCCGTCACGGTTCCCGCCAGTACGGGTACCGCCATCGAAGACATAGACGCCGCCCGTTGCAACCAGCGCCGTCGGATCGGCTGCTTTGGCAGCAGCGTAACCAGCAGCCAGTATCGCACCGTATTCATGCGCCTCACCTGGCCAGGTAGCCCAGTTGTTTGGTTCATTCCAGATTTGCCAGGCTGCTACTCGTGGCGAACCCGGTGCATCATTGATCCCATCACCATCGTAACGCTCGACCGCAGCCGCTACAAAATCGGCAAAGTCCTGCGGGTTGGCTGGTGGACACCAGTAGTTCAGGGAACCGCCATTGCGGGTGATTCGACTACTGCAATCGCTCACCCGTGCCCAGCCTGGTGTTGTCAGCAGCATCCCGATAATCCCAAAACCGGCCTGCGCTGCCTGAGTCAGTGCTGCGTCCATTAGTCCCCAGTTGAATACCCCTTTACCTGGTTCCAGATTGGCCCAACTGATCTCTTCACGGACCCAGCGTGCACCGAGATCGCGTGTCGCGTTGATTAATGCCCCAAGATCATCGTTCCGATTTTGCGGTAATCGTTCCAGACCACTGAAATAGGTGTTGAGGCCAAATGCACTCAGGCGAGTAGGCTGATCTGGCGCTGCCACAAGGGTGGTTGGCTGTGCCGACAGGACGAGCGAAGTAACGATCCAGAGCACAAGCAGACTGTACGTATATCGATTCATAGCTGTTTCCGTGTCAATTGTTGGTTATCGTCTTTGTGTTCAAGGCAGTCGAAACATCGTTCAAGCAGTATCAGCATGCCAGGGCGGTCCGGTTGGGAACCTGCCCTTGCTGATTCGATGGGTAGCTGATCGCTCATTTTGATGCCATAAAACGTATCGTTGCTCAAACATGTTTTCTATTCCTAAACCCAATTGCAAGAGAGAAAGATACTAAGGGTAATAGTTTTCAGGTCTTTTTCACCGATACACACTTCAAGGATGTAAACGTTAGACACACCCTTAGCGTACCATGCTGCGCGCTTACAAACGGAAAAAGATTCGCTAGAAAATTGCTCCTCACCATGTATACAGAGTTTCACCTGCCATCACCTCTTTTTCATCAAACGTACATCTCCGCTCGTTACGATAGCAGTGTCCCAATCAACGACACCTGGAGACGACTATGTATCGCCGTTATGGAAAACGTCTGCTCGATCTCGTGATTGTTATACCAGCTCTTGTTGTTTTGGCTCCGGTGATGGCAGTGATCGCGTTGCTCGTTCGGATCAAGTTAGGTCCTGGTGTGATCTTCCGCCAACAGCGTCCTGGCCTTCATGGTCGTCCGTTTACGATGTTAAAGTTTCGGACGATGACCGATGCCCGTGATGATCAGGGGCGCCTTTTGCCTGACTCAGAGCGGTTGACACCATTTGGTCGCTTTTTGCGCAGCACTAGCCTTGATGAGTTACCTGAACTCTTCTGCGTTCTTCGTGGTGAGATGAGTCTAGTGGGGCCACGACCACTGCTGATGCAGTATCTTGAACGCTATACCCCTGAACAGCGGCGTCGCCATGAGGTGTTACCGGGCATTACCGGCCTGGCTCAGATCAACGGACGTAATGCTCTTTCGTGGGAGCAGAAATTTGCCTACGATGTGCAATACGTTGATCAGCTCTCGCTCTGGCTCGATCTGAAGATACTGCTGCTGACCCTGTGGAAAGTGGTCAAGCGCGAAGGTATTAGTCAGCCGGGTAGTGCGACCGCTGAAGAATTTTTAGGTTCACCACCATCTGCACCTGTGCCACCGCTGCAACCCGGCTCGGTTGGTACTGACTAGCCGAGCAGAAGCGTGGTTTCGTCTGTAACAGTGCAGAACTATATCATACGAATTCACTGCATCGGCAAAGAGAGTTCTCAGTATGACCCAACGCATTCTAATTATCGGTGCAGGTGGGCATGGACAGGTTGTGGCCGATATTCTGGCCTGTGCTGCGGCAAGCGGTCAACCGTACCAGCCTATCGGCTATCTCGACGATGATCCACGCCGTCATGGGCAGCGGCTGGTGGGTTTACCAGTGTTGGGAGCTATCACTGACCTGTCAACCATTCCGCACGATGGCGTCATTGTGGCAATTGGTGATAATCGGATTCGGTCACGTTTGTTTACCGAACTACAAGCGCGGGGCGAACGCTTGGTCCAGGCTATTCATCCTACGGCTATTATCGCCGCTGATGTGCCGATTGGTCCTGGAACCATGATCTGCGCTGGTGTGATTGTCAATCCTGGTAGTGTCATTGGCGCTAATGTCATTCTTAATACTGCCTGCACGGTCGATCATCACAATCACATTGGTGATCATGCCCATATCGCACCTGGTGTTCATACCGGCGGCGAAGTAGAGATTGGTAGTGGTGCCCTGATCGGCATTGGCGCCACTGTGATGCCACGGCGACGTGTCGGGGCATGGAGTATTGTCGGAGCCGGCGCCCTCGTTCAACGCGATGTGCCGGCTGAGATGGTTGTCGTCGGTGTCCCCGCACAACCACTCTACGTGCGGGCAGTTGGTGAATAAGAACGACGAAAACCTCTTGATCCATAAACTATTGTAGGGGGCGCTTGTGTCAATTCCAATGTCATCACCCGATATTACCGAAGCCGAGATTCAGGCTGTTCAGCAAGTATTACGTACCAATTATCTCAGCATCGGGCCGCAGATCAACGCTTTTGAACAGGCAATGGCCCGCTATGTTGGCTTACCAAACGCCATAGGCGTCAATTCAGGTACCAGTGGGTTACATCTCTGCTGTATTGCCACCGATGCCCGCGATGGTGATCTGGTGATTACGACGCCATTCTCGTTTATTGCTTCGGCCAATAGCATCCTGTACGAACGGGCTGTTCCGGTCTTCGTTGATGTTGATCCGGTCACCGGGAATATCGATCCGCAACTTGTGGCCGAGGCTGTAACCGATCTGATAGGCGGTGGTGCATCAGCTCGGCGGTGGTTACCACGTCAATACAACGCACGTGGTGCGCTTAAGGCCATTATGCCGGTTCATGCCTTCGGTCAACCGGCTGATATGGATCCTATAAATGCCATAGCGGCCGAATATGGGTTATATGTGATCGAAGATGCGTGTGAAGCTATTGGCTCAACCTACAAAGGGAAAATGGCAGGTACGCTGAGCGATGCAGCCGTTTTCGCCTTTTATCCCAATAAACAGATGACCACAGGTGAAGGTGGCATGATCGTCACACGCCACGACGATTGGGCACAGTTGTTTCGCTCACTACGTAATCAAGGGCGTGATGTTTTTGATGCCTGGCTCAACCATACTCGGCTTGGCTACAACTATCGGTTGGATGAGATGAGTGCAGCGCTCGGTGTTATCCAATTGCAGCGCATTGAAGAGTTGATTGCCCGTCGTGCACAGGTGGCTGCCTGGTATAACGAACAACTGGCCGATCTCGAACTAGTCGAACGCCCGCAACTTAGCCCATACACTACCCGCATGAGTTGGTTTGTCTACGTAGTACGTATTTTGCCACCTGCCGACCGTAATACGGTGATGCGCCGGCTAGCTGCTGCCGGTATTCCCAGTCGCCCATACTTTACACCGATTCACTTGCAACCCTTTTACCGAAGGTTGTTTGGGTACGAACCGGGTGATTTTCCGGTCACCGAACGACTTGGTGATCGATCACTGGCTCTACCCTTTTCGAGCGTGATGCGCGAGGAGCAAGTTGCTGAAGTTGTTCATCATCTGCGGCTGGCCTTGATTTGACTCATTTAACGTGGCAACGGCAACGATGGTGAAATGTGCACTTTGTGACAGGATTTTTATCATCAATGGTTGCGAACCACATCGGTTGTTCACCTACAGTTCATAGCATTGGTAATAGAACCGGACACGATTACCAGCAGCGTTACCTTTGCCAGCTTCCTCACCACCTACGCTGCACAATAAACCGCAGCAGTCGGAAAGGAGCCCGGCTTGAAGCTTGCACCATTTCCCACCCGCAATCGTTATTTCTTTTTTCTCGATACTGTGCTCTTGCCGCTCATGGCGTTCCTGAGTTTCCTGGTACGGCTCGATGATTTACCCCAGGGGAATGCACTGCTCGGTTGGTTTATTCTAACAACCATTGCTACCCCGGTACATTTGATCGTCTTTCGTTGTTTTGGTATTTACTCGCGCTACTGGCGATATGCTTCTATCGACGAGTTGCTGTTGCTGATCTCGGCCATTTCGCTGGCGATGATTATCTCGACGCCGGTGGCGTTCATCGTTGCCGGTATGACGCCAATGGCTCTCTTACCAAGGTCGGTACCTGTTATCTTCTTCTGCTTTGGGCTGGCGGCTACGATCGCTCCTCGCCTACTTGCCCGCATTCGCTGGCATCAGGTCATCCGCAAACGGAAATTGCTGGCCGGGCAGAATGGTAAGGTGCAACGGGTGTTAATTATGGGTGCTGGTTCGGCCGGTACGATGATCGCCCGCGAACTGCGTGATAACCCGCAGCTTGGGATCGTTGCCGTCGGTTTTCTTGACGATGATCCTCTCAAGCAGGGAATGCAAATCTATGGCGTTCTAGTATTGGGAAACCGCTACGATATTCCACGTCTTGCCCGTAAACATAGAGTAGATTATGTGATAATTGCGATGCCTTCAGCAGCCGGCAAAGACATCCGTAGCATTGTGGAACTGTGCGACCGCACCGGCGTGAAGACCAAAATCATTCCCGGTCTTTACGAGATGCTCGACGGCAAAGTAAGCGTGAATCAGTTACGCAATGTCCAGATCGAAGATCTACTCCGTCGTCCGCCGGTACAGACTGACATTAGAGCCGTTCACAATCTCCTCCGGGGGAAACGGGTGATGGTTACTGGCGGCGGTGGCTCAATTGGTTCAGAACTCTGTCGCCAGATTCTGCGTGCCCATCCGGCCGAGCTGATCATTCTTGGACATGGCGAGAACTCGGTCTTCACGATCGAGCAAGAATTACGTCGGCTGCTTCCATCAACAACGAAGCTCTCAGTCGTTATTGCCGATATTCGCTTCGTTGAGCGGATCATGCACGTTTTTGAGCAACACCGACCGGAAGTTGTCTTTCACGCTGCTGCGCACAAGCATGTGCCACTGATGGAACTCCATCCTTCTGAAGCGGTTACCAATAATGTGCTGGGTACTCGTAACCTGCTAAGCGCAGCCATGCGAGTAGATGTAAGTCATTTCGTGATGATCTCGAGCGATAAGGCTGTTAATCCGACCAGTGTCATGGGTGCCACAAAACGGGTGGCCGAGCTCCTGGTACACGAGGCAGCGCGTCAGAGTGGTCGTGCCTACGTGGCTGTGCGCTTCGGGAACGTTCTGGGTTCACGCGGTTCGGTGGTGCTGACGTTTAAGCAACAGATCGCTATGGGTGGCCCCGTCACAGTGACCCATCCAGAGATGCGGCGCTTCTTTATGACTATTCCCGAAGCAGTGCAGTTGACGCTGCAAGCGGCAGTGCTGGGGAAGGGTGGCGAGGTATTTGTTCTCGATATGGGAGAACCGATCCGGATTGTTGACCTCGCCCGCGATATGATTGAATTATCCGGCTTGAAAGTCGGTCGTGACATCGATATTGTCTTTACCGGTTTACGTCCAGGCGAGAAACTCTACGAAGAGCTATTCGTTGAGGGCGAGGAATACGAACGCACCGATCATGCAAAGATCTTTATCGCTCGTAATGCCTCGCGCTTCGTGCCACGTGCGCTGGCCGAACAGATTCGTGTCCTCGAAACGGCGGCAATCAATGATAACAAAGAGGTCATACTCCACGTTCTGCATCGATTGGTACCCACCTTCAAACAGCCCATACCGGTTCCGATGGCTGAACCGAAACCACAAGAACAGGCGGTGGGCGAACCGTTGTGGCGTAGACAACTGGCCAGTGATTGATAGAACGTTCCTGACGAGGTAGTAGATACCGAAAAATTAAGGGTTGATCGTATGCCAGTTATCCGTCGTTTGTTGCTGATCGCGTTCGTGGTAACGATGGTCTGGGGCGGAATCGTTCGAGCTGAGTGGCCCCCGGTTGCCGCACAGTCGTCTCATACCGGCTTGATCGCGCACACAACAATCAGTGGTGACGTGAACATCACAATGCCCGGACGCTTTGCACTCACATTTACCCAAACCGGTATCACGACATGGCACGATCTACGCCGCGATCCGTCCGGCAATCGTAATCTGATCGCCGATGCCACACCGCTGGTTACGGCACGTCTCGCCAATAATCGCCTGTTGACAGCGCGGCCAGAGTTGGTACGTGCCTCTTCGTTGCGTGCCCTGGTCGTCTATGCCGATGCTGACCACACGATTAGCTACGAGGTTTGGGCCGGTGGACAAATTGCAATAACTGTTAATGGTGAACAGGTAAATCTCTCTGGTCCCTATCTGGCAGCTAATACCGGAACCGGTGCCGCACTCCAATTGGTGAAGCGCGTGCCGACACAGCAATACTGGCTGCTCTATCTCGATGCCTGGGCAGTCGATGAGTTGCCGAAAATGGTGACCGATCCTGGTCTGGCCGGTGTGACCACTACGAGCAGTGCAGGGTTAGCATCCACTAACGCGGTTGCCGTAAACCCGCCCGATGGCGTCGTTCGGGCGCCGCGCTTACGCATCAGCAACTGGTCAGGTGGAGCAAAAGTGACGGTTGAACGGGCTGGTGTTGTTCTCGCCCCGGGTATTGACTATCTCAGTGAGTACGATGATGAGAGCGGGGAACTGATTGTGCAGTATCTCCATCTGTTACCACCCGGCTCTGTGGCTGAACGTACTTTTTTAATCCGACCAGCCCAGGCCGAACCGGTGCTGACCCTGGCAATTCTTGATGCCAACGGATCACCACGCCCGCTTGACCCGGTGAGCGGTATGCTGATTGTTGATGCTGATCTGCCAGCCGGTCAATCGCCGGCTCCAGGGCCGTTGACAACGAAAGATGTCTTCCAAATTCCGTATATTCAAACCGAGCCAACCCTCCGTCTTCAGGCAACCGTTACCGATCCTCCGTCTGGGTTAAGTGGAGTGCGTTTCACGATCAACGGTCCCGGTTTTTCGCAGACCATTGATGATACAACAATCGATGATGGTTTCCGTGCGAACGTTACTCTACCGCGTCGGGCGGAATATACCGTCACGGCAACCATTCTGATCGATGGTATACCAGGAACGGTTAGTCGTACTATCAACCCAGTGGGTTACGGACGAGTTTTGATCAGCATTGGCGACTCAATTACTGCTGGGAAGTGGGCTTTCTACCGTTTGCCGCCAGGATCAACACTTACCGGATCGAGTGATGGGTATCCGTTTACCAGTCCGCCATCCCCGGGCAGTGGCTACCCGCGTAGTAACGATGGTCGTAACTACCCGCAATCAGATAATACCCAGGCCGATAGTGGTAGTTACCAGAATATCTATTATGCCGGTTATCAGATCGAGCTGAATGATCTCCTGACTACTTGCCTCAACAGCCCGGTCTTTATTCTCAACGACGGGTTGAGCGGTATTCGTACCGCACGCGATTTGTACGGGAACACCACTGGGTCAGACCGTATCGGAACGAGCGGCTACCTCAATGTGCTAGGTAAAGCGAACGTGTATCGTCAGCATGTTACCGATCTGGGTGCCGAACAGATTCTCTTGCAAGTGGGAACGAACGATGCAACTGCAACCTCCACGACGAATATATACAATAACTTGATGCCGGCCAGTGTCTACAAAGAGGACTTGCGGGCAGTGATCAATGCGCTCCGCCAGGATAAACCCAACCTTGCGCTATGGGTGGCCCGTCTGCCGTGGCGAAACGATGGTAGTGCTATCCAAGCTGCAACACGTCGTGCCACAACTCAGGCGTTTAACGCCAGTATCGTTGAACTGGTTGATGAACTCGATGATAGTGCACCTGTTCGATTAGGACCTGACTTCTACGCTCATTTTGAAACCAATCAAAGCCAGATTATTACGACAAATCCAACCAATGGTAATGCAGATAATATCCACCCCAACGCCGATGGTTTCAGTGCTATGGCGACGTTATGGGCTAACGTTCTCTGCGCCGATCTCCCGCGCGAGCCTGATCCACATCTCACCCCAACCACCACTATCTATATTCCAACGGTCACCAGTACCTCAACACCTTCAACAACCAGTGTAACTACCAGCCCAACGGCGACGGCCAGCCCAACGGCGACGGCCAGCCCAACGGCGACGGCCAGCCCAACGGCGACGATGACGCCAAGCCCAACCCAGAGGAATGCTCCTGAACAATCAACAAACTTTCCGATCTACATTCCGCTCGTCAATCGATAATTGAACACACACACCGTATCAGGGCGCACTGCAACGCGCTCCGATACGGTGTGCAACAGTTTCAATTTCTCACTGCCAGACCGAGATTTACCAGAGTCATCACCGTTACCGCTGCAATCCTGGTATAATCTGCATACCACGCTCACCACCTTCCGGTGAAGCCTCTGTCAAGGGCAACGTTACCGCGAACATAACAGCATATGCAATTGTACGTATCACAACTCAGCGCCGGATACAATGCCCGCATCATCCTAAGCGGGATCAGTTTTGAACTCCACCGTGGCGAAGTGTTGGTCGTCAGTGGGCCAAATGGGAGCGGCAAGAGCACCCTGTTGCGCATCCTAGCTGGCCTCCAGGTACCTGCTGGCGGAACCGTCTATTACACTATTGGTAAACAGCAATTCGCCCCACGCGATGCTCGTCATCTTATCGGATGGGTGGCTCCCGATTTATCGCTCTACCGCGAGCTAAGCGGGATCGAAAATTTACGCTTTTTCGCGCAAGTCCGCGGACTGCCTGTATCGGATACAGCGCTATACGAGTTGCTTGAGCTAGTTGGGCTAGGACATCGTGGCGACGACCAACTTGCCGCTTATTCATCAGGAATGACGCAGCGCCTGCGTTACGCCTTTGCTCTGCTTCATCGGCCACCGGTACTCTTACTTGATGAGCCGACAGTAACCCTCGACGAACGAGGAACGGCGTTTGTTGATCGAATCATCACGGCTCAGCGCCGGCGTGGCTTGACGGTCATTGCCACCAACGATCCACGCGAATTACGGTATGCTGATCTCTTACTGAAGTTGGGAATCGAATAGCGAACATAGGTCTATATGACTCAATCCATTGACATAGATTCACCAGACACCGACATTCCGGCGATACCGGCTAACGGTATTGTTGCCACCTTTCGTGCGGCATGGGCAATCTTCCGCAAAGATATTGCTTGCGAACTTCGTACACGCTATGCGATCAACACACTCTTACTCTTCGCCATAAGTGCCACAACTGCGATCAGCCTCGGCGTCGGCTTTCTTGGTCTGCGCCGCACTCAAGAAGCTCTGCTTATCCAATCGGCTCTCTTGTGGATTGCCCTGCTGTTTGCCGCACTCAATGGTCTGTCACGCAGTTTCGTCTACGAAGAAGAGACTAGAACACTCACGGCACTGCGATTGACCGCCTCACCGACCGCTGTCTTTCTGGGCAAATTTTGCTTTAACCTCATGTTGGTCCTTACCCTCAACCTAGTGACGAGTCTGCTCTTTATTGTCTTACTGCGCGTTCGCGTTGGTAGTCCGTTCGCCTTTGGGGCGATGTTAGCAATGGGCGGCCTGGCTCTAACCTCTGCCACGACCATTATTGCTGCTATCATCTCTCGGGCTAGTTTCAAAGGTGCGTTGTTCGCCGTGCTTTCATTTCCTTTGCTGGTTGCCCCACTGATTGTTGCTATTCAGGGCACTGCCCAAACGCTGGAAAATGTCACCTTCGATGCTGTCTTTGGTTCGCTACGGTTCTTGTTTGCCTATGTGGTAGCAACCTTCACCGCATCACTGTTGCTGTTTCCATTTGTGTGGGAGTCGTAACTGCCGGCCTGCGATACAACGTGTTTGAAGATTCTTTTTCCGGCATCCGCACGTTCTAAGGCAATCAAATAGCTCTGTTGTGCGACTGATCAGCATAAGCCAGGGAGCAGGTTGGGCACTCACCCATACCTGTTCCTCTCTGATAATGAAGGGTATACCGGTGCGATCTCATTTTTCGCGCCGATTGTGCCATCACAATCCACAGTAGTCATGATACAATAGCTTAGGCTTCCTTTAAGCCAATAACGCGGTATACCCGTCAAACGATAGCAATATGCGCAATTAACACATATGACAAAAATCTCTTGTTTTCTATGCAATTCTGTTGTATGGTGAGAATAGCAGAAAACCACTTCTCAGGCTAGAAAGTGAGTTGTCATGGCGCAACGATTGGCACAGGCGGCAAAAATTGGCATCGGGTTGTGGATGGCTGGCGTAGCAATTGCTACCTTTTTAGTTGTACCGCAGTATGAAGGCTTAGGTGATGCCGGTCGCATTGTTATTGTCCATGTTCCCACAGCCTGGGTCAGTGTCGTTGCCTTCACCATTTCGGCTATCTTTAGCGGTTTGTACTTGTGGCGACGCCGTGAACGCGATGACCACATTGCGGTAGCTGCGGCTGAGGCTGGCTTGCTCTTTACGCTACTAGCTACTATCACCGGAATGATCTTTTCACAGGTAGCGTGGGGCATTTTCTGGAATTGGGATCCGCGCCAGACCTCAATCTTTGTCCTCCTCCTCATTTATGCCGCGTTGTTCGCGCTGCGTGCTGCTATCGACGATATTGATCGGCGCCGCCAATTGAGTGCCGTCTACTCGTTGTTCGCGTTTGTCACGATGCCTTTCCTCTTCTTTATTGCTCCCCGTATCGCTGACAGTACCCTGCACCCAAATTGTGCTTTTATTCAAGGTAGTAATTGCGATGGTGTTGTCCTCGAAGTGGGCAAAGTCGGTCTGATCGGTGACCAGAAAGTGCAGTTGCTCGGTCTCGAGCGCAAGGGCAATCTGCTGGTTGCTGAAGTCAAGGTGAGTACACCCGGCTTGCAAAGCGAGGCAATTCTCTATCCAAGCCTTGATCTGGTAGACGGTGGCATGGCTGATCGCCCAGAGTTTCCCGGCTCACGCTTCCAACTGGGGCTGGAAGAATACAATGAGGCGACTGGAGCAGTGCGGTTGAACATGGAAGCACCAGGCACAAATCTGTTAGAAAATCGGCGAACGCTCTATGTCTTCCTGGCTGCGAATCTTGGCTTTACCGCACTCCTTTTCTGGATGTTACAGGTTCGTTCACTGGTGCTTGACTTGCAGTGGGCAATTGCACAACGCGGGAGAGTAACGTATGGATAACGCCGCAATTTTTGTAGCTACCGCCGCAGTGTTATCGGTCTGGATCGCTATTTTTGTCTACCTCTGGCGGATCGACACAACGGCACGTATGTTGCAGCGAGAGCTACGACGTGAGCGTGAGCAAGCAGAAACAGCTTTGCCGAAAGCCGAAGTGAGTCGTGTGCGATCAACCGATGAGGCCGATGAGCCGGTTGAGCGCCGTTCATAATGTGAGGATAGGTATGGCAGTTGTAACTACTCCTGTACGTCGTGGTTTAGCGATCAAGCCAGTCCACGTCGCTGGCTTAGGGATTATCTTGCTGGCAGTTGTGTACGGTTTGTTTGGCTTTCAAGAAGGATTTCGGGCTTACACGACGAGCGTCGATGAGGCCATGCAAAGTACCCGCAGCGTGCAATTGGCTGGCTTTCTGGGTAGTACTGGCGAGATCGATGAGCAAGGTCGGTTTACCTTTATGCTGCAAGATGAAAATGGTAAACTGATCAAGGTGATCTCTGATGATCCACGTCCGGCGAACTTCGAGCAGGCGATTAGTATCGTTGCGATTGGCCGTTATGACCCGAACGAGCAGGCTTTTATGGCCGATGACTTGCTGGTGAAATGCCCATCGAAGTACCAGGAACTTAATCAGGCTAAACCTTGAGGTGGTTGCTAGATGTCCTGTCAGGCGTTGCTGAACTAGGCTAACGCCCGATGGTCACTGTGGCGTTTTGCGAAAATTGGGATCAAGCTATACGCTACGCCGTAACAATCCAGCGACTGAACCTTTTTCACTGACCGGTACTTGTAGCGTTTTGAGAGATTGGTGTTCTGTACCGTATCAAGAGGGTGGGTTTGCGACCTGCCCTGCTGTAGCATTGGTTCCTGAAGAAGTAACGGCAGTACGGCATGAAAACGTTGTGATCACTAGAAAGTGCGACTTATGTATCTCTTCGGTACATTCCTTCTCATGACGAGCCTCGGTATGACCCTACTGGCACTCATTAGTTATGGACTGGTGCTACGCGGTCAGCGAGCAGCACTCAGCTACGCCAGGTTTGGGGTTTATGCGGCACTGGCCGGCGTTATCATGTCGTGGACATTGCTGGTTACCGTTTTCCTGGCTCGTCGTTTTGATTTGGATTACGTGTACAACTACAGCTCACGTGATCTGGAGTTCTTCTTCACCATTGCTGCGACCTGGGCGGGTCAGCCGGGCAGCTTTATGATCTGGCTCCTCTGGGGTGCCATCGCCAGTGTGCTATTGGTTCGTCGTACAAAGCACTTTGAGCCGTATGTGCTGATGGTTGTGATGGCGATTCAGGCCGCAATCATTGGGTTCACGCTGGTGCTCAATCCCTTTCAGCCACTGGTTGATCCCAATACTGGTGTGGCTCTGAACCCTGGTGACGGACGTGGTCTGAATCCCTTGCTGCATAACTTCTGGATGATTGTTCACCCACCGATTCTCTTCGTCGGCTATGCACTATCAATGATTCCCTTTGCGTTCGCACTGGCAGCACTTTGGCGCCGCGATTACGATACGTGGGTTAAACGAGCGCTGCCGTGGACACTGGCAGCCTGGACATTTCTGGGTCTTGCGCTCTTGCTCGGTGGCTATTGGGCCTATGAAACTCTGGGTTGGGGTGGTTATTGGGGCTGGGATCCGGTGGAAAACTCCTCACTGGTGCCCTGGCTCATTCTGACCGCTCTGATCCACGGTATGCTGGTGCAGAGAACCCACGGGAGCCTCCGTAAGACAAACTTAGTGTTAGGTTTAGCAACCTATGTTACCGTCTTTTATGCCACCTTCATGACGCGCAGTGGCGTGTATGCCAACTTCTCCGTTCATTCGTTCGTTGCTGAAGGTATCTTCGAGGGGCTAGTCGGCTTTCAGATTTTCTTGCTGGCGGTTGCCGTCGTCTCGTTAGTCGTTCGCTGGAACGATATTCCCTCACGTCCGCTTAGTGATAAGTTCTTCTCGCGCGATAGTTTCTTCGTCTTGGGAATTATCACCATTGTGATGACGGCATTGGTGGTTGGTATCGGTACCTCTATGCCGGTCATTTCGGCTATCCCTGGCGTAGGCCATACATTACAAGAGTGGATGGGGCGCTACTTCGAGTTAGACGACGGCACCTTGATGAATCCCCAGGCTCAACCGTTCGAGGATGGGCGCTTCTCGCTAGCTCCAAGTTTTTATCAACGTACCGTACCGCCGCTCGGTGTGGTTGCAATTGTGCTATTGATCGTTGGGCCACTGCTCGGCTGGCGCGACTCTAACCTGAGCCATCTGCTCCGTGCCCTCCGTTGGCCGGCGGTACTGGCAGTCGTGGCTGCGATCGTCGCAATCTTCATTAATGTACGCGATGTGCTGTCGTTACTCTACGTTGCGGGTGGTGCTTTTGCATTCGGCACCAATCTCCTCATGATTATTCGTACATTGCGCGGTGGTTGGCTACGGATTGGTGGCTATCTCGCCCATCTGGGCTTTACGGTTATGGCCATTGGGATGGTGGCCTCGTCAGCCTACGCTACACCTGATACCCGTCTGACACTGTCGCCCGGCGAATCGGCTCGCCTGTTTGGCTACGAATTTATCTTTAACGGCTATCAGCTTGATGATCAGCAGCGCGGTGTGCTCGATGTAACGGTGAGCGATGGCTCGCGCACCTTTTCGGCCCGACCATACCTCTATTACAACCAACGAATGGGGGCGACGATGCAAACGCCCTCGATCCATAGCTATTTCTGGCACGATCTTTATATCTCGCCAGCCGGCTATGATCCCGAACGCGATCCGTCACGACCGGTCTTGGGTGTTGATCAGAGTGTCCAGATGGGGCCGTATACATTGACCTTCCGTGGCTTTAATATTGACCGCGAGGCAATGGTGCGTGGTGAGGCAAAAGTCGGCGCCCGAGTAGAGGTGATATACGAGGGACAGACGTTTGAGGTGGAGCCACGAGTTGAAATCGTGCCGAATCCGACCACTAATGAAGGAGAATTGCAGTTTATTCCAGTAACGCTTCCGGGTGGTCATACGTTACGTTTAGCCGAACTCGATCCAACGAATCGGATGGTACTCCTCGAGGGCAGCGGTCCTGGTCTTGATGAGTTACCGGTTGTACCGGCCAAGGCAGTGATTGCGGTCAGTGTTAAACCGCTGGTTGTTTTGGTCTGGACAGGTGTGATTATCATGGTGATCGGAGGGGCTATTGCATTAGTCCGCCGCTACCTTGAAGGTAGTCTAGCACTGGCTGGCGTCCGCGTCCGCTTGCCCAAGGCTCTGCCGGAACTGGTGGCACAAATGGGTTGGCGAGCTGCCGGGCGCTGAACGCTGTCCTCACCAGTTGTCGAATCAGGTTCGTAAGTCCTCGATTCGGTCGGCGAGTGCTTGCATACGGTGCATAAACGTATTGCGCAAGTGAGGTAATAAGCCGTCATGTTGGTATGCTGACGGGATGTGGTGACAGATGAGGAGGGAATAGTCGCGGTTGGTGGGTCGGCCCGATGGCCGCCAATCGCGACTATTGTTGTGAGCACTATGATTGACTACTACGAAATTTTACAAGTTCACCCAAAAGCTGATGCTGAGGCGATTCGAGCAGCCTATGAGCGGTTGCGGGAACGGTATGCTCCGGAGCGACTTGAGGGAGCGGCTGAAGAGTTGGTTGATCTGGCTCGCCAGCGACGTGAAGCAATTGAACGAGCTTATGCCATCTTGAGTGATCCGCAGCGGCGGGCTGAGTATGATCGACAACTGCAAACGATCCTTCAACCTGCACCGCCACCTGTACCGGATACTGCTCCATCTGTTCCTGTTGGTGAGGATGATGACGATCTGATCGATTATCGGCCATTGCCACCCGCCCGGCGCCAGGAGCGCCCACCGGGCTTTAATCCACAGCCATACCTGAGTCGTAGCTCACGAACTGCATCGGTTCGGGGGCGCACCGTCCAGCGCCAGCAACCTGTGTGGCTGCTACCTTCACTGGTGGTAGCTGCGGCGACGTTTAGTATCGTTCTCGGTACACTGATCAGCACCGCACTGGTCGCACCTCCACCGACTTCTGGAGGAAACCCGGTGGTGCCTGTTGTCCAGCCAACTCCGACGCTACGCGAGATTCTCAATCAATTTGAAGGACAGGTCATCGAGGCCCGACAGGTTGCTATGCGAGTACCGGACAACCCAAATGCCTGGATCAACCTTGGCAATGCCTTGTTCGATAGTGTGGTGTACGTGCGTGAACAGCTTACCAACGGTAATGCCGAGGCGCAGCAAATCTATCCAGAACGCCTACCACGTTGGCTAGAGGCCGTTGAAGCTTATCGCAAAGCACTTGAGCTACAGCCCGACAATAACGTTGTTCGGGCCGACATTGCAGCCAGTCTTTGTTACTATGGTATCGATACCAAGAATCCGCAGCGTGCCCAAGAAGGATTGGCAGAAGCAGAAAAAGCCCTTCAGGCTGCGCCACAAGATGCACGAGTGTTGCTTTCGCATGGCATCTGCCTCGTTGCTATCGATCCGCCACAAACCGAACGCGCCATTCAGCAGTGGCAGCTCGTGTTGTCTATTCCCGGCGTAACTCAGGGATTGCAATTGCAGGCGCAGATTCTGATCAATGAATATAGTCAATAAAAAGCGTTAGCTTTTGGTTAAAGGTATGCTACAATTGCATCTATGACTAGACAAAATTATTACAGCCTATTAGGTGTGACGCCAGAGGCCGATCAGACAGACATTGATGCTGCCTACGAACAACAACGGCAACGATATGCACCGGAACGGCTCGGCGATCTCGCCGATGACCTGCGGGCAGTCGCTCAAGAGCGGTTGGCCGAGATTGAGCGAGCATATGCCGTACTCCGTGATCCAGAACGACGGCGCCAGTACGACATCAGTCAGGGTTTCATCCCGTCAACTCCTCGACCGGTGCGCCGTGAACCGGGTCGTCGTGAATTGCTGAGTGCTTTCGCCTTCGCCTTTGCCGCTGTAGCAATTGTTGTGGCAGTCTGGATGTTTACAAACCGTGAAACATTGAGCGGTCAGGCGATGGGTGAAGTTAATCGTCCGGCACCCTCGTTTACAGCTCCAGCATTGCGTGGCGGTACTATCGAACTAACGCAGTACCGTGGCAATGTTGTTGTACTCAACTTCTGGGGAACGTGGTGCGAACCGTGCAAACGAGAATTGCCAGCTTTGCAGCGGGCATACGAACAATTCGCCGGTCAGGGTCTGATGATCATTGGCGTGAACCTTACCGATGATGAACAGGTGCAAGGGCGAACCGTTGCAGATGTGGCAGCATTCTTAGATCAGTATAACGTGACATATCCAATCGCACTTGATGTTGACGGTACCATCACCGAGGCCTATCGAGTGTTTCCGCTTCCTACCAGTTTCTTCATTACACCTGACGGGCAGATTCGCTATGTTCACATCGGTGAACTCACCTTTGACGACATCGCTGTTCGATTCACCGAGTTACGAGCTGGCAGCAGTGGTCAATCGCGGTGAGGCGACTAAAATCGGTCACAGCAAATGGAGAACTTTATGGAACAGACCAAGACCATTCTGGTTGTCGATGACGATAATCATTTGCAAGAGCTGGTACGTGTGCGGCTTGAACAGGAAGGCTACGGTGTTCTTCAGACGAGTAGTGGCATAGAGGCGATGAAGATCATCCGTAACCAGCGGCCTGATCTGGTGATTCTTGATATTATGCTGCCCGATCTTGATGGTATGATGGTCTGCCAAAAAGTTCGGGAATTTGCTTCGCTACCGATATTAATGCTTACTGCTAAGACTGAACCGCATGATGTAATCACGGGTCTTGATTACGGCGCTGATGATTATCTTGTCAAGCCCTTTAATTATGATGAATTACTGGCTCGGATTCGTGCTCTGCTGAGACGGGTACCGGCGGTGAATCGCCCTCTCGTCGTCGGTCAGAACTTGATTAGCATCGATCAGCGTAAGCATGAGGTGCGTGTGCGTGGTGAGCTGGTTGACCTGACGCCGACTGAGTATCAACTGCTGCTGGTGCTGGCTGAACACGCTGGTGAGGTAGTTACCCACGAACAACTGTTACGTGCGGTTTGGGGGAGCGATCAAGTACGCGATAACGATTACCTGAAGGTTTATATCTGGCATCTGCGACGCAAAATCGAGCATGATCCTCGCCAGCCCCAGATTTTACTGACCGAATGGGGAGTTGGATATCGGCTTGAACCATGATTGACAGGTCGTGATGAGCGTGCTATACTTATATCCGCTAATAGACGCGGGAGTAACTCAGTTGGTAGAGTGTGTGCTTCCCAAGCACAATGTCGCGGGTTCGAGTCCCGTCTCCCGCTCCAGTATCCTCTAACCGATCTGGTTAGAGGATTTTTTATTGCTCTTTCGCATTCATTCGCAATGATAGTCGTGTGCTGCCCGTTGTTCAGTCTGTAGCAATACCCCATGTCGGGCAAGATTGGCCTTTCTTCTCCGTTGATGACAGGAAAAGTGATCGAAGTACGGTGATAGTCTTACTACTCGTGTTTCACGCTCGTCCCAAACGAGCATGACGTTGATCGGTCAACGATGCGATTGGTCTGATAGCACGTCCTGCATAGCGTAAGGCTAGCTCCAGTCCACTCTGGAGGGTGGCACTAACTGTCATCTTGCTCAAATCAACCCCAAGCTGAACGATTGTCTGCGCAATTTCTGGGCTAATCCCAACCATAATGATGCGCGCACCGAGCAACTGAGCGGCCCGTACCGTCTGTAAAAGATAATTGGTGACCGCAGTATCGATCACAGGTACACCGGTGATGTCGATAATGACGATGTCGGATTGACGCTCGGCAATCGTGGTCAGGAGCTTTTCCATCATCTGACCGGCACGAAAACTGTCGATAGCGCCGACCAGTGGCATGACCAGAATCCCTTTGTACAGGGGGAGGATTGGCGTACCCAGCTCACGAATCGTCTGTTGCTGAGCGATAAGCTGCTCAGTCTGGTCACGCCATTGAAAGTGCAATTGATGGTAGGTCGTATTAAAGCTGGTAACAAGGGCCTGCCGGAACTGCATCAGGAGGTCTTCGACTGTTCGCACCGTCTCAACACTACCGTCTGGATGTTCAGCGGCAAACTCCTCGAGAGCTTCCCAGACCAGTACGCGAAAGACCTCCATAGCGGTTAGCACATCATCGAGAGCGAAACCGGTATGAACGCGCATTTCACCTAGCGCCTCGGCGTAAGCCACCAAGGGAAGCGTGTCTCGCGTGCCGATTGCTTCCGCCAGCGTTTCAACAGTCATCCTCATCGATGTCAATAGTTCTGCGGTGTCAAGTTGGGCGTAACCGGTGCTCCGCTGTTGAACTTGTTGACCCGATTTGGATACGATTTCGTCACACCGGGCAAGGAGAAAATCTTGCAGTTGGGTAAAGATGTCTGCTGCCATCGTGCAACCTCCTTGTTGCCTGCACGCTTTGTCAATGCGTCGGATTTTCTGGTATGTGAATACAAAAAACCCACTGCTTGTGCTGCGGTTGTCGGTAGTAAACCGTTTGCAGGGTAGCAGATTTATAGACTATGCTATTGGTCTAATAGCGCGTCCCATCCGTCTGAGAGCCAAATCAATTCCGCTCTGCAACGTAGCCCCGACCTCAATGCTGCTCACATCAACACCGAGCTGCACCATGGTCTGGGCGATTTCAGGCCCGATTCCGACCAGAATCACGTGTGCACCGATCAACTGAGCTGCGCGTGCGGTCTGCAAGAGGTAGTTAGCGACCGCGGTATCAATAACGGGCACGCCGGTGATGTCAAGGATGATAATATCCGCCTGCCGCTCGGCAATTGCAGTTAGCAGCCGTTCCATAATCTGACCGGCGCGAAAGCTATCAATTGCCCCGACCAATGGCAAGACAAGGATGCCTTCGTAAAGTGGCAGAATCGGGGTACTCAGCTCGCGGATTGTTTGTTGCTGCGATTCGATTTGCAGCGCTTGATCATGAATCTGGAGCTGTAGCTGACGGTAGGCAGTACTAAAGCTGGCTAGTAACTCTTTCCCAAAGGCATGCATCGCGTCTTCAAATTGCTTCACGTGAGCTACCGTGACTGTATGGTGTTCGCGATCAAACGCTTCAATCAGATCCCAGGTTACGTGCCGCAGCTCATTGAGCGCGGTAAACATATCGGCAGCGATGAAACCACTACTCGCTCGCGCTTGACCCACCGACCGAGCATGAGTAAGAAATGGTTCCATATCACCAGTGCTAATCGCTTGAATAAGCGTTTTCAAAGAAGTGGTAACTGCCTGCAACAAGGCTGCCCGATCCATCGCCGCATAATTTGGCTTTTGGGCACGGAGGCTATCAGTAAACCGTTCAGCGGCATCGGACAGGTGCGCTTCACAGAAGGCAACGATGTTCGCGATGACCTGGGACATTACGACCTCGCCGGACGACAACTAGCGAATTGCATATCCTTGTTGCCGCAATGCCAGCTCGATACCAGCCTGGAGATTAGCGCCGATTTGAATCCCACGCAGTTCTACGCCGAGCTGAACGATGGTCTGGGCAATTTCCGCCCCGATACCGACCAGAATGACCTGAGCGCCGATCAACTGAGCCGCTCGCGCCGTCTGTAAGAGATAGTTAGCGACGGCGGTATCGATAACGGGTACGCCGGTAATATCAAGAATAACAATATCCGCCTGCCGCTCGGCAATCGCAGTCAGCAGCCGTTCCATAATCTGACCGGCGCGAAAGCTATCAATTGCACCGACCAGCGGTAAGATAAGGATACCCTCATAAAGCGGTAAAATTGGGGTACTCAGCTCACGGATCGTTTGTTGTTGAGCAGCAATCTGTTCGGCCTGATCGCGCAACTCTTGCTGGAGCGCAATCATTGCCTGACTGTAACCAAGCAATAACAAACGACTGAATTCGCTGATCGCGTCTTCAAACCGCCGCACATCACCAATTGCCAAACGATCACTCCCGAATTCGGTGAGTTCTTGCCAGCAAAACTCGCGAATCTTGGTGACCACCACCATCATATCATCAAGCGAAAGCCCCATCTCGGCTCGTCGCTTGCCGATCTGAGGAGCCCATTCACTAATCGGTCCGTTATCGTTGTCACCGAAGAGCGTGCAAATAGTCGTCAACGAACGTTCCAACGCCGGACGAAGCTCCTCAGGCAGAATGCTGGCATAGCCGCTACTATGTTCCTGAACAGAACGCAGCAATCGCTCACTTGTTTGGGGTAACCGCTCGCGAATAAACGTGGCCAGATTCTTCAGGATGGTATCGGTGCTCATATCTTCATCTTTCTCGGCTGATAACGTTCAGCCACTAGTAAGCGCGTGCAAAGATGACCTGGCGATCGGTTTCGCGACCCGTATAGACACAACGTCCCGCAACGCCCGGCTGTTCCAGTGGAATGCAGCGGATCGTAGCCCGTGTTTCTTCCTGGATCCGTTTTTCATCCGCAGTATCACCAGCCCAGAATGCGCGGGCAAAACCACGCTCAACCTGAGCTTTCAGTTCATCGTAGGTAGAAACATCAGCCGTATGCGCTTCTCGGAACGCGAGCGCACGTTGGAAGAGAGCCGTCTGCATTTCTGCCAGTAATGCCTCGATCCGTTCTGTCAAACCGGCCTGTGGTACAAAACTCTTCCCGGCTTTACCGGGCAGATCGCGACGTGCGAGCGCTACCGTCTCTTTAGCGACATCTTTTGGCCCAACCTCAATGCGAACCGGTACCCCTTTCAACTCCCATTCGTTAAACTTGTAGCCCGGACTGTAGTTATCGCGGTCATCAACCTTAAAGCGCAGGCGCCCTTTCCAGGGAGCGGTCATGCGTTCAATCGCCGCCATTACTGTACTGCGCTCTTCGTCGTTCTTGTAAATCGGCACCACGACTACCTGAATGGGAGCTAATTTCGGCGGTAACACCAGCCCTTCATCATCAGAGTGAGTCATGATCAACGCTCCGATCAGTCGAGTGCTCACTCCCCAGCTAGTTGTCCAGGCATATTGAATGGTGTTGTTTTGATCGGTGAACGTGATATTGAAGGCACGGGCAAAATTCTGACCGAGATTATGTGACGTACCGGCCTGTAAAGCTCGCCCATCCTGCATCATCGCCTCGATACAGTACGACCGCAGCGCACCGGGGAACTTCTCTTTTTCGGTTTTGAGACCACGGATCACCGGTACTGCCATCTCTTTCTCAACAAAATCGGCGTAGACTTCGTGCAGGATGCGCAACGTCTCTTCTTCCGCCTCAGCCTCAGTGGCATGCGCCGTGTGCCCTTCTTGCCACCAAAACTCTGCCGTGCGCAGGAACGGACGAGTGCGCATTTCCCAGCGCATCACATTGGCCCACTGGTTGTAGAGCAACGGCAGATCGCGGTACGAGCGGATCCACTTGCTGTAGAAGTAGCCGATAATCGTCTCACTGGTTGGTCGAATAACATACGGTTCGGCCAGCTCTTCGCCGCCGGCACGGGTCACTTCAGCTACTTCTGGCGCAAATCCCTCGACATGCTCTGCTTCTTTCATAATGAAGCTTTTTGGAATGAGCAATGGGAATTGGACATTGGAGTGGCCGGTTGCCTTGATCCGCTCATCAAGCTCACGCTGCATAAGTTCCCAGATCGCCCAGCCGTGAGCTTTGACGACGATACAACCACGTACCACTTCTGCCACTTCAGCCAGATCGGCTTCACGGACAATATCGAGGTACCACTGGTTATAGTCTACACTGCGTGGAGTAATAACATCTTTTGGCATGCCGTTTCCTCGGGCTGATTGTCACATGTTCCTTGGCAGGATACGCCACTGATTCAACTTCGCTTATTATAGCTTACTTGCAAGAACTAGTTGCAAGCGACCGGTTCCTTTTCAGAGAGGGCTGAAGCGTCTTTTTCTGCCTAACGGTGGGATTGCGTGAAAAGGAAGAGGGATGAATAGGTTCTCAACCCATCCACATCAATGCGTAATGTGCGGTGACCACAAGGTGCGGGCCATAGACCGGTATACCTGGTCAACATAAGACAGGTGAAGGATTTGCCTTCACCTGCCCGAATAAGTACAGTACCTTTGTGCAATTCTCGATCTCAGTGGAACACCTCTCGTATTCCGCCGCTACTTCTTCAACTCCTGCTGAATAGTAGCCATGATACGATCAACATCAAGACCTGCTTCCTTAGCCAACCGAATCTGCTCAAGTAAACGGGCCTGTGCTTCAGCCAATCGGCGTTGCTGATCAACCTTCTCTTGCTCACGGTCGGCTTTGGCCTGCTCTTCTGCCCATTGCCAGACCTGTTCCCAAAAGAAGCCTACTTCGCGGAACATCATCTCAAAGATGCCGCCACTGTCTTTCACAGCCATTGATCGCTCCTTCCCGCCGCTAGCCTGGCTGCGGACTGTCATCGCGGTTCTGAGAACATTTTATTACGTAAGAAGCAAAACGTCAATCCTGGTTCTACTTGCAGAAAGCGCATGGAGATGCTATACTGACGGCAATTGATGTCATATATGAAAAGTGCGTTGGTTCCGAATATTCGGATCAACGCCGAGGAGCGTCTATGTCGGCGCCCTACTCACCCTCTGTGACCAATGAAGAGCATCGCCGGGCAGTCGATCTCAGCGGTGCCGCCGTTCATCTGTTTCGTTTCAATGGGCCGCTCGATCTGGCTTACGAGTATTTCTGCAATATACCTGCGGTCTTCAGTTTGCTACCCGATGTGATTGAAATCTTCGCGTATGCACCCAACCGCTACCGGCTGGTGGTCGGGGCAACTGATGGCCATGGTCACGCGATGGCCGGTTACTTTGATATTGCGGCGGTCTTTGAACCACACCGCCTGATCCGCATTGTACCGGTTGATGATGGACCACCGATTGACCTCTCTGGTTTTGTGTTTCCCGGTCAGCTCTTCGCGGAAGCGGTATTCTATCCTCATGCGCACATAACCGAGGTTGAATATGCTGTGGAATTGGCAATGACGATCCCGGTGCCGAAAGTTCTCTGGTTTATGCCCAGTCATGTCTTGCAGTCAATCGGTGAGCGGGCAATGGAACATAAGATGAATCATATGATCACCGGTTTCTCACGGGCCATTGACGCTGATTTCCATACCTGGATCCGGGGTGAAGGGTAGGAATGGGTGATCGATCCTCTGGTGGTTTCAGATACCGGAGCGTGGTAATGCCTGAGAACAGCAGCGCTAGGGGTGCAGCAGCGGGGACACAACGTCGCTGTGCCCCTGCCATTGGTGTCTGCACGTGGTCTTACATCGTGGGATATGACGCTTTCTGTCACTCACCGATTCTGAAAAGGTGATGACAATCGATGAACAATTTCAGGTAAAATTCTCTGTGCGTACTGGAATGAAAGAACTTTTTTGCGAGCAATTCAACTTGTCTTACGTCGCTATTTCGACGGCGCCAGACGATTGCAGCAGTTAGATAAGCCATCCGCACATTTCGAGTAAGCGAGTAGAATAAGCGAAAGCCGCATAAGCGAGAGCCGAGGTGCATCCGCCCTTATCGCGCATTCCTCACGTGCCATTGCTGGGCATGGGATCTTCGGACACACGAAACGGCTGTCTTTTACCCTCCGCATTGTAGTTAACATTGTGTTATACTACGCGCAAATAGTTTCGTTGCTAACTACATCCAGGTGAAGCCTATGAGACTCGCTGTCTTGCCCCGTCGCACCGTACCGGCAATCACGGTCGTCTGGTTGCTCTGTTGGGTATTCGTTCAGCTACCGGTGTCAGCGCAAACCACACCCGATCCTAAAACCGTCACAATACCCGGTACCATTCAGAGTGTTCTGGGATGCCCTGGTGATTGGCAACCATCGTGCAGCGTGACGTATTTGACCTACGATCCGGCAACCGATGTGTGGAGTGCCCGCTTTGAGTTGCCTGCTGGCTCCTACGAATACAAGGTTGCTCTCAACGATAGTTGGGCCGAAAATTACGGCTTGAACGCCCGCCGTGATGGGCCTAACATTCCGTTACAGGTGCCGGCACCGACGACGGTACGCTTCATTTATGATCACAAGACGCATTGGGTTACCGACAGCATTAATACTCCAATCATCGTTGCGGTAGGTGATTTTCAGACTGCACTAGGGTGTCCGGTCGCCAACGATCCGACGTGTCTTGGGGCATGGCTGCAAGACCCCGACGGCGATGGTCTATTTACGTTTACAACCAATCGCATTCCGGCCGGTGAGTATCAATTGCGGCTGGCAATTGGTGAAACACTAACCGGCGCAATTGGTGAAGGGGGGCCTGATGGAGCGCCCTTTACGATCACTGTCGCCGAGGGTGGTGAGGTATACATTGGTTACAATGTTGGGAGTGGTGAAGTGACGATTTCAACGGCTGGCGCACCTAAAGGCGATATTTCCCGCGCCCGTGCATACTGGGTGAACGCCGACACTATCGTTTGGAATGTCATCGGTACGCCACGTTACCGCTATGCGTTGTTTAGTGACCCAACTGGTGCAATAAAACTGACCCCCGAAGGTGTAGTGGGCGGGCAGCGGATCGATCTCACATTTTCGCCAGCGGGGCCTGGGTCGGCGCTGAAACAATTCCCCCATCTAGCCGGATTCAGCGCGTTCAAGTTGCCTCCGCTCGACCGTGCTCGCTTGATTGGTCTGACGCGCGGTCAATTGGTGGTGGCAATGTATGACGAAAATGGTCAACCGCTCGATGCCACACGGGTGCAAATTCCCGGTGCACTCGATGCTCTCTTCCCTTACGATGGCCCGTTGGGGGTGACCTTTGCAGATGGTCTGCCAACCATTCGGGTTTGGGCGCCAACTGCTCGTCAGGTGCGTTTACACCGTTTTGCTGATGCCAATCCCGAAACTCGTGCGGTTGTCCTGCCGATGACACTCGATGCAGCGACCGGAGTCTGGAGTATTCGCGGTGAGGCAAGTTGGATTGGGCAATACTATCTGTTTGAAGTTGATGTCTATGTACCGAATGTTGGGCGCGTTGTGACAAATCTGGTGACCGATCCTTATTCGGTGGCCTTAAGCGCCAATAGTACGCGCAGCCAGATTATCGATCTGAATGATCCGGCTCTACAACCGCCCGGTTGGGACACGCTGCGTAAGCCACCACTTGCTGCACCGGAAGATGTTGTGCTCTACGAATTACATGTGCGCGACTTTAGTATTCTCGACGAGACCGTGCCGCCTGAACTGCGCGGAACGTTCCGGGCATTTACGGTTCGCGACAGCATTGGGATGCGCCATCTAGCCGATCTTGCCGAAGCTGGCGTAACGCACGTGCATCTCTTACCGGTATTTGATATTGCGACGATTGAAGAGATTCGTGAACGGCAAGTACCGCTCCCCTACGATCAGTTACGGGCACTTCCGCCCGACTCACCTGAACAACAAGCTATCATCGAACCGATCCGCGACCTCGATGGTTTCAATTGGGGGTATGATCCTTTCCATTACTCGGTGCCAGAGGGTAGCTACAGTACCAACCCCGATGGGCCACAACGCACTTTGGAATTTCGCGAGATGGTGCAAGCGCTCAACGAAACTGGCTTGCGCGTTGTCATGGATGTCGTCTACAACCATACCAACGCCAGCGGCCAACATCCGCGTTCAGTCCTTGACCGTATTGTACCGGGTTACTACCATCGGCTCGATGCTGATGGCAATGTCACTACCTCGACGTGCTGTCCCAATACTGCTACCGAGCACCGTATGATGGAGAAGTTAATGATCGACTCGGTCGTGCTCTGGGCAAAGTATTACAAGGTCGATGGTTTCCGCTTCGACTTGATGGGCCATCATATGAAAGACAATATGCTGGCCGTTCGGGCAGCTCTCGATGCACTGACTCTTGAGCACGATGGTGTAGACGGCAAATCTATCATCTTGTACGGTGAAGGTTGGAACTTCGGTGAAGTTGCGAACAATGCTCGTGGTATCAATGCGACCCAATTCAATATGGCCGGTACCGGCATCGGTACCTTCTCTGATCGGCTGCGTGATGCGGCCCGTGGTGGTGGCCCGTTCGATGATCCACGCTTACAGGGTTTCATTTCTGGTCTGGCGACCGATCCGAGCGATTTTCCGCAGGGTACCCCTGATGTCCAACGGATCAAACTGCTGGCCGAAACCGATCTGATTAAGCTAGGGTTGGCCGGTAATCTCAAAACGTACCGCATGATCAACTACGAGGGACGCCTTGTAACGGGTGAGCAGATCAAGTACCGTGGTGCTGCTGGCGGTTACACTCTTGATCCGCAAGAGCAGATCGTTTACGTTTCAGCCCACGACAACGAAACTCTGTTCGATGCCGTGCAACTCAAGGCCGCTGCTAGTACCCCAATTACCGAGCGGGCGCGGATGGCCCAGCTCGGCCTTTCGCTTACAGCACTGGCGCAGGGTATTCCCTTCTTCCACGCTGGTGATGAGTTACTACGCTCGAAATCGCTCGACCGCAATAGCTACAACTCCTCCGACTGGTTTAACCGAATTGACTGGAGCGGCCAGGAAAATACCTTCGGTTCAGGGTTGCCACCTGCCGGTGATAATCAGAGTAACTGGCCCATCATGGCACCGTTGCTAGCTAATCCTGAGTTAAAACCCGATGCTCGGCTGATGCAAGCTACCTACGAGCACTTCCGCGAGATGCTTCGCATCCGGCGCAGTACCCCTCTCTTCCGCCTACGCACGGCTGCTGAGGTCGAGCGTATGGTGTCGTTCTTCAATAACGGCCCTGATCAGATTCCCGGTCTAATTGTTATGAGTATTAGCGACAACGGCCCAAATCGGCTTGATCCGAATATTGGTCAGGTGGTTGTCTTGTTCAATGCACGGCCAGAAACGGTAACCATCACCATCCCCGAACTGGCTAACGGCGATCTGCGTCTGCACGATGTTCAGGTTGCATCAAGCGATGAACGAGTCCCGCTATCACGCTACAATGCTGACGGGAGCTTCAGTGTGCCCGGACGGACAACAGCCGTCTTTGTCGGGCCACGGCCACTAGTAGCGGCTCCCCTGGTACCACCTACGGCGACGCCAACTGTCGCACCCGAGGCACCTGCTGTAACGCCTGAACCACAGCTGACGCCGAGTGGGAACACGGCTCCGGGTTGGCTGTGGATTGTTCTACTTGTCATTGCCCTGGTTGGCGCAGGATTGTTTGTTGCTCGCCGGAATAGGAGCAGATCGCAATGATCAAGGATGGGGCGTAGATCTGCTACGCCCTATTCCTGGTGTTACGCCATCGATTGCCCGATGCAGAAACGTGATCCCGGCCAGGTATCGTTCGCAGGAGAGAGCGTTCTCCGACAATTTGGGGTGATTCACTGCTTTGCCCTTACGAATGAACCCCAACGTGCAGGATTCGGTACTGCTTTACCCACTGATTACTGAATGGCCCGCGTTGATCGGTGTCCGAACGTGGTCCGGGATCGCAGGAGATGACGCTTGATAAAGGGTCAACATTTGATGACCTTCATCTCCTGCAACGGGATATTTCGGATAGGTTCTCATACTAGTCAAGCAGAACGGTGGATCAGCGAGGGGGCAGCACTCTCTGCTGTGGTTTACCGATGCACCAGCCTGGGTACGCGGGCCTCTGGCCCGCCGGTGCGGCGAATGGTTGGAACCGATTGGGAAGCGATCAGCGCCGTAATGGTTAGGGAAACGTTGGCGGGTAAGGTATGCGTCTCCGTGATGAGCTGGAAGAGGGTTGCACCGGTGTCAGCGTTGGTGCTGCGGCGCACGGCTGGCACGCCCTCCTCTTCCCCCTGGCCCCCTTCCGCTCCCACACGGGGAGCGGAAGGGGGGACGTGGGGGGCTGGTGCGAACGCATGGTGGCCCGCGCACGCAATGGTCGGAGATGCCCGGTACGAGCCTCATGCAACATCCGGGTTTTTGATCAGGCTCTTAGGTCTCCTACATACGGGGGACGGGGTGAACAAGCCTTATCGGCGAGCTAGCGGAACGTGCCTTCGTTCTTCCACTCAGGGTAGGATATGGGCCACAGGCCCGAGCACCAGGATATACGGTTTTCATGAATAAAGAAGTATGTCTGAAAAACTCTTGTGTTCCTAATCGTTCTCCCCTTTCCTCGCAATGTGGAAGGGGGAAGGAAATGGGGGCTGTGCCGTGAGCCGACCTGCACGATTACATCAGACAACCGTTTAGTTGGGGGGCTTAGCCTGTTCACATTAGGACGCGAGCCAGAGGCCCGTTCGCCCAGGTTACGAGGTCATAGGAGTGTTTTCAGACACTCTCTAAGCACTCTCATCAACCACAAACTGTACCAAATCACCGGGTCGTAATAAGGTTGGTGGATCTGCTGACGGATCAAACAAACGCACGTTGGTACGTCCAATGAGATGCCAGCCGCCCGGTAATGTTGTTGGATAGATACCGGTCATACCGGCGGCAATAGCTACTGAACCTGCCGGTACTGCCGGGCGAGGCGTTGCCCGTCGTGGCAGGTGAAGCACCGGCGGTAACCAGCCTAAATACGGATAGCCGGGAGCAAAGCCAATCATCAAGACCTGTTGTACAGTCGTCGTATGTAGTTCAATCACTTCAGACGGTGTCAGCCCTATTTGTTTCGCCACATCATTCAGATCCGGGCCATCATCACCACCGTAGCGCACTGGAATAGTTATCTTGCGCCCAGAGGATGTGATGCGTGGGGCAGGATTACGCACCAATTCTTCCAAACGGGCGAGCAGTTGGTTGCGATCAGTAACGAGTGGGTCAAAACAGACCAGCAGTGAATCAATTGCTGGGATCAGATCAAGCACGCCGAGCGGTGGATCGTGTTCTAAAGCAGCCATAGCCGCCAGCGGTGCACTGCTAGCAGCCGATGATGATGACCATCGGATCAAAAACGCTGCTTCGCCAAAGGGATCAACTCGCCCGCTCATCGTTGTGGTGACCGTACTGCGATTCCGGCGGCTTCCAACCCACGGCGTAATGCCGCTGCTCGCGCTGCTGCCCCTGGAGTATCGCCGTGCAAACAAATGGTGTCGGCTTGTAATGGTACCGCTGTACCATCGACAGCGACCACCATCCGGTCACGAACGATCTGTAACGTCTGTGCCAGACACTGGGCTGGATCAATGATCAGCGCATCGGCATGACGCCGGTCGCGCAATCGTCCGTTAGCCTCGTAAGTTCGGTCGGCAAACGCTTCGGCCAGTACCGGTAGACCAAGCTCGTGACCAGCAGCGATCAGGGCTGAGCCGGCTAACCCAACCAGCGCTAACTCACGACTGAATGCAGCAACTGCCCGCGCAATTGCCATTGCTACCACCATATCCTGGGCAGCCACATTGTAGAGCGCGCCATGGGGTTTAACATGACATAACTCAACCTTTTCGGCGCATGTGATAGCAGCGAGAGCGCCAATTTGTGTCAGAACCCAGTTTTCAATCTCGTCGGAGGTCAGCGGCAAGACCCGCCGCCCAAAGCCGTGCAGATCAGGGTACGAAGGGTGAGCGCCGACTGCTACCCCCAATTCGCGACAACGCCGTACTGTCTGGCGCATAACCATCGGATCGCCAGCATGACCACCGCAGGCGACATTGGCTGAGCTAACGAATGGCAAAATGCCTTCGTCATCACCTACTCGAAAAGCACCGTAACTCTCACCACAATCGCAATTGAGATCAATAGTGAGCATTGTCTGCTATCCCACTGACATCTCAGCAACCGCTGAGGTGCGCTTCATCCCATATCGGGCCACCAGTAGCAGTAGTAGCATACATGCGGCATCGACCACTACCATTATGGCCCCACTCACCGGACCAAACCATCCGATGAATTGGCCAAACAATGCCGGAAGAAACAGACCCCCGCCGGTGCCAATGGTTAAGGCCACACTCAGGGCTGCTGGGCTACGTCCGGCAGCCTGCGTAATCAAGAGAATAGTTGTAGGAAAGATCGGACCACACGATAACCCCATGAATGCCACTGCTGCTAGTGCCAAACTGGCCTCGGTTGTACCTATCACCAACAAGAGACCTCCGAGACCAAGCCCGCTGACGCATAGCAACAACAGGCGGATCGGCCCTAACCGATCACCCCAAAAGACTGCTGCCATTCGACCAGCAGTCAACATACCCCAGAAGAGACTGCTCCCCAGTGCGGCCAGCGGGGCGATCATGCCAACTCCCCGTTCGAGGATCAATGCGATCCAGCCACCGATCCCAATCTCAGTACCGATGTAGGTAAACATCAGGATGCCTAGCGTCACGGCTGCCAGCCAACGTGGAGGCCCCGACATCTGCGCTGACGGCGCCTGTGTCGGTTCACGCAAGCGTGATGCAGGCCAGACCAACATCAGCATCATCACAGCCCCCATCCAGATCGCAGCCTGTGGTTGATCAATCACGGCCAGCATCAATGCAACGAGGAGCGGTCCACCGATTGAGCCGACACTAAAGAACAGATTAAGCGCATTCAGAGCGCCAGCGGCACCGTGATACAGACGCGCAATCAGGAGATTGCCACCGGCCAACATCCCGCCATAGCCAAAGCCAGCCATACCGGCACCGATCAACATCCCGGCCAGCAGTGGGCTAAGCCCAAGTGCCAGCATACCGGCTCCCATACATGCTGAGCCGGCTGCAATTACAGTACGCAAACCCCAGCGCTGAATGGCAGCGCCGACACCTACTGATGCTAACACACCACCCAGCGAAAATGCGGTAAAAATGGCACCCAGATCGGTTACTTCATGACCTGCTTGCCTGGCGAGAGCGGGCAGACTCGGCCCGATGGCTGACAGCATCCAGCCCACACCCAGATACAGTGTGCCAACAATCAATAATGCCAGTGAAGGTTTCACGATACACGCACCAATCGTCGTGCCGACCAGAATGCCGCATTCGCTGTCGTTACATCTTCGTAGAGTGCAATGATCCGTCGGGCAATGGTCGGCCAGCTATATTCGGCTGCACGCTGTACCGCTGCCGAACGCAGGCGGGCAGCCAAGTCTTCGTCGGTCAGAACTCGTTCGATGTGTGCGGCCAGCGCAGCGTCGTTATCAGGTGGAAAGAGCAATCCGCTCCGTCGATCTTCAATGGTCAGTGCCAGACCACCCACATTAGAAGCTACCACCACTGCACCACATGCCAAAGCTTCGAGCGCGGCTAGTCCAAATGATTCATAGTGTGACGGTGCGGCCACCACATCAGCAGCGACATAGTAGAGCGGTAACCGTTCTTGCGGTTGTGTGCCGACAAACTGTACCTGGGCCTGCACACCGAGCGTCCGTCGTAGCTGATCAAGCCGACGCTGTTCACTATTCCATTGTGCAGGTTGCGTTTCGTCCTCGCCGCCCACCAAAACCACCTGTAATCGATCGCGCCATTCAGGATGGTGGTCAATGAGACGTGCCGCTGCCCGGATCAAGGCGTCCATACCTTTCAGCGGTTCCATGCGACCGACACAGACCAGCACGATCGCGTCATCTGCGATACTGAGTGCTGTGCGGGCAGCGTTGCGATCACCTGGTTGAAACCGTTGGAGATCAACTCCGCACGGAATAACCCGGATCCGTCCAGGATCAGCACCATAGTGCCAGACCATCTGGGCACGGTCAAGGGGTGTCGCGGCCACCACTGCATCTACTTCGTGCAGCAGCCGACGTTCAATTGCAATGCGGTGACTCGTCTCGACCTCCTCTGCTGAACGGGCAACACTATTTTTCATTGCACCGAGGGTGTGAAACATATGTACGACCGGCGCCTGCCACACCCGCCGCAAGGCCAGGGCAGCTTTACCCGACAACCAGTAATGGCTGTGGATAAGATCGTAACTCACATCTTCACCATCGGCAAAACAGCGCACCCGACTCACGAATTCGGGCAAATAGGTCAGAAGCTGATACTTATCGTAAGGCGCTGTCGGGCCAGCATGCAGATTGATCAGACGAACACCACGACTTAACGGAACAATGGTGGGCGCATCACGTTCCTGACTACGGGTAAAAATGTCAACCAGTATCCCGCGTTGCCCTAATTCACGGGCCAACTCACGCACATAGACATTCATTCCACCGGCTTCTTTACTTCCTAACCGGGCCAGTGGACTACTATGGACACTCAACATTGCGACGCGCATGGATGCCTCGTAGCGAACGAAAGGCGAGCGTATCGGTTCCCCGTTCACTCGCCTCTCAGCGAAATAGGTAGCAGGTACACAACCCGCCTTTCTTGAGTGTTGTATCACAAATTACTTGATTGCACAAGTATAGGTGACCTGCGGTTACCTCTGTGTGGGGGATTGCTTTTCACTCCTGTTCACCACCAGAATCGATACTTGAAGAGGGCAAAGATGGCGTAGATGCCTTGAATTGGTTTCATTTTCTTCCCCTCTTCATACGTGCGGCCAAGATAACTTACCGGCACTTCGTAAATCCGTTGACCGCGCCGTAATACCTTTGCGGCGATTTCTGGTTCGATCCGAAAATCGTTACTTTCAAGCTGCAAATCGCGCAGAATGTCAGTTCGTACCACTTTATAGCAAGTCTCCATATCTGAGATCCAGCAATTGAACAAAAAGTTGGTCAGGAATGTCAGAAACTTATTTCCAAGGGCATTCCAAAAATACATACCGGTATGTCGGCCAAGAAATCGACTACCGAACACTACGTTCACCCGCCCTTCGACGATAGGTTTCACCAACTCATAATAATCCTGCGGATCATATTCCAGATCAGCATCTTGCACAATCGTAATTTCGCCACGGGCGTGAGCCAAACCACTGCGCACGGCTGCGCCTTTCCCCCGATTGTGCGGGTGCCGAATCACCGTGAGATGTGGACGAGAGCTGGACAGTTCAGCCAATACCCGCGGTGTCTCATCAGTTGAGTGATCATCGACAATGATGATTTCTTTATCGAGATCAACTGCTTCAACCTTGTTGAGAATGATGGGCAACGTTGCCGCTTCGTTGTAGCAGGGTATGATGACCGAGAGAAGTGGGCGTTTTAATGATTCATCGTTCATATGTTTGTCTAGTTCGAGGTGTCAATATCCGTTCGGGTACCGGGAAAACCGTTCAGCTCACGATTACCGGGCGTCTTCCTATATGTATGCAAAGGGCAAATGTGACCAAATGCCATTATAGCATCAATGTATCGTCTCCTAGATGGGTGAACGATGTGCGTGGCGTCCATGATCCAGCCACCTTCCGCGCCTGCGAGAGCTACCGGAAGAGAAATGCAGACAGCGAGACATGAAAAGGGTGCTGTCTGGCGTACTCGCGAGTGTACACTGGGAGGCATCGGTCGCAACGGCATCCGTTGCATCGCTATCCACCGAGATGACGACCACGGGATGCGTCTGATTGATGGCGCGCTGCGGGGTGAGTAGCGTGAGCACGGTCGCTGCGCCGCCTCGCCCTTTTCCTCCGTCTTGGACGTGACGATATATTCGGATAGGCTCTACGTGATTGCGTGAGTCGGAGGCCATCGACAGCGGATGCCTCCGTTTCGTCGGTGTATCTTCACTATTTTATTGAAGATGCTGAACACCTCTCTAATCGTTTGGACTACTAACGTCATCCTTCATCAAGATGCGCAGGGAGTTCCTGGAAATGCTCATCTAGACAAACGAATACAGCCGTATGGAAGATGGTGAACGGAGGGGAACTGCTCACGACATTCACATTTTGCTTAACATTGGGATGAGATGTTGCAGGATTGAAACAAAAATCGCCCATCAATGGCGTCGAGACCTCTTGATTTGGTGTCAGGGATGTTCTAGCATACATAAGAAATAGCTCGTCAACCAACAGCGTGCCGCGTAAGCCTGAAGTGTATCTGTGGTAAGATACACGTTATTCACCGCTATCTCAAGCACGCGGCACAATTATCAGCACGCACCCTGAGTCCTAAGTGAGGCAACGATGCCAATTACGGTAGAACACGTCACGCACTTTCTTACCGCGGCGGCGGCAATCATCCATGAACACCGCGATGAGCTTACCGCACTTGACGCTGCTATTGGCGACGCCGACCATGGGGCAAATCTTGATCGCGGGTTTTCGGCTGTACTTAACCGCCTGCCAACGGTTGCCGACAAAGATATTGGTACAGTCCTTAAAACAACTGGAATGACCATTGTCTCGACAGTTGGTGGTGCATCGGGGCCGCTGTACGGTACTGCTTTTGTGCGGGCTGGTATGGCACTCGCTGATCGCCACGAAATGAGCGATGAAGATGTTGTTCTCGCGCTAGAAGCGGCGTTAGATGGGATTATCGCACGTGGCAAAGCCCAGCGCGGCGAAAAGACAATGGTTGACGCACTAGCCCCAGCAATTGAAGCACTGCGCACCGCTCTGGCGGAAGGTCGATCATTGGGGCGTGCTTTGCAGCAGGCTGCGGCGGCAGCCGAAGCTGGTGCTAAAGCTACTATTCCAATGCTGGCGATGAAGGGACGTGCATCGTACCTTGGTGAGCGCAGCATCGGTCATCAGGACCCTGGAGCAACCTCGACAGCGTACCTGCTGCGAGCGCTGGCGATGACGTGTAGCCGAAATGAGGAGGTGGCATGATAGGTCTCTTAATCGTCTCGCATAGCGCACGACTGGCAGAAGGCGTACAAGAATTTGTCGGTCAGATCAGCGGTGGTCAGATACCGATCATCGCTGCTGGTGGCGCCAGCGATGGTTCTCTTGGTACCAGTGTTGAACGTATTTTAGCTGGCCTTGAGCAGTTGCGTTCCACTGATGGCATTCTGGCCCTGGTTGATTTGGGGAGTGCCGTGATGAGTGTGGAAACTGCGTTAGAGCATTTTTCTGGTCCGCCGGTGCACATCAGTAATGCTCCACTGGTAGAAGGGGCTTATCTGGCTGCGATTGAAGCGTCAAGCAGTACCGCAACTCTTGAACATGTCGCTGCCGCAGCATTGCAGGCCCGTGAGTTGATCAAAGTGTATGAGTAACAGTATGACAGAAGTAATATTGACAGTGACAAATCCGGTTGGTCTGCATGCACGTCCGGCTAAGCTCTTTGTTGAAACCGTTCGTGCGTACAAGAGTACGGTGACTATTCAGAATCTGAGTCGACCGCAAACGAAAGAGTTACCAGTGACTGCGTTCAATTTGTTGCAGATTGGTGTTCGCCAGGGTCATCAAATTCGCTTGCGGGCTAGTGGTGAAGATGAGGCTGAAGTGATTGCCGCCCTCACCAAACTGGTTGAAGAGAACTTTGGCGAGTAGCACATGGAGTATGTATGAGCATGGTACTTCGTGGGACAGGTGGCGCTTCCGGTTTGGCTTTGGGTCCTGCCCACCACTGGAAACGGGCAGTGACAGTTGCCGATCCGCCTGACGAATCGGTAGAAGCAGCTCTGGCTCGTTTCCACGCTGCTCAACACGCAGCAGCCCACCGGTTACGATCATTGGCTGAACGACAACGCGCTGCCGGTTTGCGTGAAGCTGACCTGTTTGATGCCCAGGCCATGCTGGTTGAAGATGAGACATTAACCGAGGGCGTGACTACGCTGGTTTTGGAAGGACAGCCATTAACATCGGCGATCCAGGCTGTGGTGGCGCAAATGCAGGCCGCGATTGCCAATCTCGATGACGACTACCTGCGCGAACGTGCTGCTGATATTGCCGCCGTTGGTGTGGAACTCCTGCGCGCACTCACCGGTGAACAGACTCCGCTGTTTATTCCGCCTGGTGCCATTGTGATTGCCGATGATTTGACACCGGCAGAAACGGTTGATCTGCCGCTGCATGTTGCCGGATTCGCTACTGCCGGTGGTGGCCCAACCAGTCATACCGTTATTCTTGCTCGCTCGCGCGGGGTACCTGCTGTCGTCGGAATCGGTGATGCGATCTTGCGCATCCCCGCCGGTGTGAATGTGCTGCTTGATGGCGACGCTGCCACTGTTATGATTGATCCCGATGAAGATGCTCTACAGGCCGCACAAGACCGTATGGCAGCGTTACAGGCAATACGTCGCCGTCAGATGGCGCTGCGCGACCAACCCGGACGATTGCGTGATGGCCGTCATATCGCTTTGTGGGCGAACATTGGTCGTCCGGCTGAAGCACGACTGGCACGCGAATACGGCGCCGAAGGGATTGGCCTGTTTCGTACCGAGTTTCTCTTTCTTGATCGAGAGACCCCGCCCGATGAAGAAGAACAGTATGTGGCCTATCGTGCGGTTATAACCGAATTCCCTGATCGCCCAATTGTGATTCGGACACTCGATGTTGGTGGTGATAAACCGCTGCCGTATCTTCCTATAGCTGCCGAGGCTAACCCGTTTCTTGGCATTCGAGGTATACGTCTCTCGATGCAACGACCTGATCTTTTTCAGGTACAAGTGCGAGCACTACTCCGAGCTGCTTTTCACGGCGACATCTGGATTATGTTACCAATGATCGCAACCCTCTCAGATCTGGCTTGGGCTCGCGCTCAGATGTTGGAGGCCGCAGCAGCATTGGTTGCCGCCGGTATTGATCATCGGCCAGATCCGCCGCTCGGGATAATGATCGAAACACCGGCAGCAGTCGTTATGGCCGATCAACTCGCCCGTGAAGCCGCATTTTTCAGCATCGGCAGTAATGATCTGGCGCAGTATACTCTGGCAGTTGATCGCGGCCATCCTACGTTAACTACTCACTACCGGACTGACGATCCGGCAGTCTGGCGTATGATTGACTTGGCTGCTCGCGCCGCTCGCCAGGCTAGTATCCCGATCGGTATCTGTGGCGAACTCGGTGGTGAACCAGAAGCGGCTGTTGCGCTGGCAGGGCTGGGCCTTGATGAGTTGAGTATGGCACCGGCACGTATTCCGGTCGTGAAAGAGCACCTGGCCCAAACCTCATGGGCCGAAGCTCAGGCTGCTGCCGCCCGTATGCTTGGGGAGAGTCAGCGTTCTTCGCAATGATGATGAGGAAACCGTAGAGGCGGGTGTCCAACCTGTCTCTCTTCCAGGCTTGCGAGGGCATCGCTCTTCGCAGCGTAGCACTGAAAACATCGAAAACTCCGACCGCATACTTTCACAATGCGCGACTTTAGATGTAGCTTCCAGTATAATATTTCGCAGATGTGCTCTTCCCGTAACAACAGACTCAGATGAAAGTCGAGAAAGAGTATGACCGATCGACCATGGATTGATCTGTTCCCCGGTGTTCAGCGTCGGCGGATCGCCTTGACCGAACGCATATACCAGATGGAAGTTCGTCTGGCGGCGGGGAGTCATGTGCCGTTACACAGCCATCCCGAAGATCAGGTGGCGTACATAGTGCGTGGTCGGTTACGTTTTCAGCTCGGTGACGAGATCATTGAGGCATCTGCGGGGAGTTCAGTCGCTATTCCCGGTGGTACCCTCCACGCAGTATGGACTCTCGAGGACACGCTCGCTATTGATACCTTTAGCCCACCGCGAGCTGATTATCTGCGCATTGATGGTGATGTGTAGAGATGTTGCCGGGTATGCCAGAAACATCTCTTCTCTCGTCACACCCCTGTTGACGATGATCCCCGATCTGTGCGGTTTCCCTGGAGGTGCGGGCCGCAGGTTCACGTTGGGTAGTGGGAGAGGGGAAGGTATTGGCTGAAGCATCAGTATCTCCTACGCGGAAAGAGAAACGAGAAGAATAGATTCATTTTCCCCTTCCTCTCCCCTGCTGAGGAAGGAAAGTAGCTGATCGGGAAGGTACGGGGCATCCTCTCCTCTTCCCGCTCTGTGCGCAGCGCTACTTTGAGCCGACCGATGCCTCTTGATGTATGGGCGCAGCGCCGCTGCGTACCTCCCTCCTGCGATGTTGCTGATTTGGACAGGCCTTAACAGACCACTTGCCAGTCTGCCCGCAATCTGGTATAGTCCGCCCGACTATGGAAAAGAATGAATACACAACAATGGCAGCCGTTGAGCTGCAACACTGGTGGTATGGCGGTATGCGCGCCATCAACGCCGCGCTGCTGAAGCGAGTCGTTGCTGATAGGCGTCATCTGCGCATTCTCGATGCTGGCTGTGGTACTGGCGGTGATGCGCTTTTTTTACAGCGCTACGGGACGGTCGTTGGGCTTGATATAGCAACCGAAGCGCTGGCATTCGCCAGACAACGGATTCCGGGCTATCTGGTGCGCGGTTCAGTTGTACAGTTACCGTTTGCTGATCAGAGTTTTGATCTCGTGACATCATTTGACGTACTATACCATCGTGCGGTGATTGATGAACAACAGGCGTTGGTTGAAGTGCGTCGTGTCTTACGTCACGATGGCTGGCTGCTGATCCGCCTGCCGGCATACGAATGGCTACGCTCGCAGCACGACCGGCAGGTGCATACTCGTCACCGTTACACCGCCGAAGAAGTGCGTCGTCTCCTTGAAACAAACGGCTTTGTCATCGAACATCTGACTTACGCCCTCACCATTCTCTTTCCGCTATCGGCAACGGTGCGCTTGCTCGAACGGGTTCTGCCGGCGCAGAAGCAAGAGTCAGCGATGGCATTACCTTCCAGGCCGGTAAACGCTTTGTTGCGTCTACCGATGATGGCTGAAGCAGCGTATCTTGCCCGTGGTGGTCATTTACCGTTTGGTCTGTCAGTAGTGTGTCTCGCCCGATTATAATTCTGCTTATCAGTGACGGGTTTGGTTATGTTTAATATTCTGCTGAATCAACTAAGCGCTACACCTGAACTCTGGAATCGATTACGCTGGCTGGTCGAAGCCGGTTTCACCGGTGAACATCTGGCGATTGCCCGTGAGTTAAGACCGTGGTATGGCGATCATCGCCGTTTTCTTGATGTTGGCTGTGGTACTGGCGAGTTTGCCGTGAATTTTCCGCCTCACCGTTATGTAGGGGTTGATCCGTCGCTTACCTATCTTCGGTTTGCCGTGCGACGACGCCCGGGAACCTACATTGCTGCCGGTGGTGAAGCTTTGCCCTTTGCCGATCGAACGTTTGATGCCGGTCTGATTTTGGGTGTCTTGCACCACTTGCCCGATGCCAAAGCGGGTGCGGTGATGCAAGAGGTCTATCGGGTTATGCGGCCAGGCGCCACAATTTTGGTGATGGAAGATACTCCGCCGCCGCCCGGCCAGAATCCGCTTGGTCACGTCATGCATGTCCTTGATCGGGGTGGGTATATCCGTCACGATGCCGATTACCGGGTAATGTTTGAGCAGGGCTTCGATATTGCCCGCAATTATCACCTGCGTTCGGGTATTTGCGATTACGCCGTGTATGTCTTACGCCGACGACCATGAAACTGTTATCCGTCTGTTCACCCAAATTACGCCCTATGTTGCTGGTTTTATCCCTCTTACTCACTGCTAGTGCGCTGACCGTTACCGGTGAAGTTCTATTGAAGATCGGTATCAATCACGTTACAACCCACGTTGGCGCTTTCACCCTCGATCCAAAAGTTCTGTGGGCCACTTTTACCGACTGGCGCGTTATTTTAGGATTTGCACTGGTCTTTGGTGGGGCTATCTTTTGGCTGGGGGTTATTTCGCGCGTCGATCTCTCGTTTGCCTATCCGCTGCTGGCCCTCAACTATGTTATCATTCTGATCCCTTCACGAATCCTGCTGAACGAATCGATCTCGCTCATGCGCCTGATCGGGGCGTTGATCATCGTTATCGGCGTGATCGTGATTACGTGGGGCAGCGGTAAATCGTAAGGCTATGCCAGTGCATGCCGTTTCTCTGGCAAATAGCTTGCGCCGTCAACTGCCAACGTTGGCGGTGTCAGTCATGCTGATATGGCTGGGTTGTGCGCTGGCGTATCAGGTGCCATTCTCCCTCCATCTGGCTGTGGGTGGCGATCCGCATACCTATCGCCGTGAAGACGATGCCCCGTTTTTACAGATGGTACATGCCGCTGAACCGGCATCGCCGATGGTTTCTGAGTGGTGGCAATTGCCCGGTGCCGATGATCCGTATCGCTGGACCCAGCCAGAAAGTGTGTTGCATCTGCCCGGTATCGGTGGTGGGCGTTGGTTGGTGGCAGTGCGTGCACAGGGAGGGCGTCCTGATGGTGGTACGACGGTAACCGAATGGCAGTTCGGCCATCAACCGCCGATAACCATTGCCTTACCGGCTGCGCCGGCTCGTCGTTATACCCTGCTGGTTCCTGCCGATGGGACGCTACGGGTGCACTTTCGGAGCGAACCACTGCAAGTTGAGGGTGATCCACGGCTGCTGGGATTTGTCTTGCGTGACGTGCAGGTCTCCTCGACGTTCGATCTGCGTCCTCCTGATTGGGGGCAACTGGGTTGGATCGGGGTGACAATTGTCGCCCTATGGCTGTGGGGCCAAAGTGTTGCCTTGCCCACACGATGGATAATTGGCCTGATTAGCATGGGGAGTGGTGTAGCTCTTGCTGCCCTGATTGTGGCACGTCTCGCCGTAACGCTGCTTATGCCGTTTCTGGCCGGACTGACCCTGATAGCGGCTATCGTCAGTATCGGGTTGGTACTGCGCTGGCCGCAACACCTGGTCTGGTGGCAGGCAATAGCAATGACCATGCTGGCTTTGATTGTACGATTGGCCGGCTTGCTTCATCCACACGCCATCAGCAGCGATGTCGGTTTTCACGCCAACAATCTCTTACGGCTCGGTTTGGGCCAGGTTTTGCTTACCGCTGGTCTGCCTGCCGATGCTGGTGGTGGTATGGCACCGTATCCAGCCGGTTTTTACCTTGTTGTCTTGCCATTTCAGCTCTTACTCAGTGATGATTTCGCGACCCGTCGTCTGCTAGTTACGGTGGTGGCGGTTGCGCTTGATAGTCTCTTCTGTCTGGCAATCTGGTGGTGGGTCAAACAGGCTGGTTTCAGTACACGGGCAGCGCTCCTGAGTGCTGCTTGCTACATTGGCTCAACCCAGGCCCTCGAAGCATTATCCATCGGCGAACTGGCGAATGTCGGTGGTCAGGCTCTCATACTACCAGCTCTGATAGGTTTGAGTCTCGGTGCAACCGGTCGGCAGAGCAGTTGGTTGTCCATATTCGTTATGATGCTTGCGATTGCGGCTGGCTTGCTGGCCCATTCAGGGGTGACGCTGGGATTTGGGTTACTGATTGCCTGGGCGTGGATTCTGGCGTGGCGACAGCCATCAGTACTGACCGGCCCGCGGCGGTTGTTGCTTGCTGGCGGTGGTGGATTGATCTTCGTGCTGATCGTTGTTTATACTGCGCCACCCTATCTCGAGTTGATCGGTCAGCGTGGAGAACAGGGTGTAGCGGGTGGTCAATCGCCAGGCCAGATTCTGTTTGATACGTTACTAGCGCTCGCGGGCTTGCAACCGCCACAACGACGCAGCCTGCCTATTCCGTTTGCACTACTGCCCGCAACGCTGTGTGGGGTATGGCTGATCTGGCGTGCATCGCGAACCGATACCGCTGGTTTGCGCTGGTTACTTGGGATGTGGTGGGGGGGTGCCTTGAGCGGGCTAGCTCTGCTCCTGGTAGCTGATCAGGGCTTACGTTGGGCACTATTTCTCTACCCGGCACTCTGCATTCCGGTCGGTGTTGTGTTCGATCATCTTGCCACTCGTTCCACCTGGCAACGTTGGCTCGCGATAAGTTGGTTGGCCCTTATCCTTGGTCAGTCCATGAGTTTGTGGATCGGCCAAATCCGCGACTACTTACACTGATGTCTGGATGACGAACAAGAGGTTTCCAGCGCTGCTATTCAGATGCATGGACACCCATCGTTTGTAGCGAGATCAATGAACATAGCAGGGCGGATGCAAGGTCCGCCCTGTGCACGCATCATAGTCAATCGATAACGGGAGACGTTGCCTCAATCAGATCAAAACCCGATGAAAGATATGCGTCCCGATCAAACAAGGGTATACGCTGGTCGCTATCCTACTCATTAGCAATATCACGTACCACGTCTGTTACTGACAGCACACCAATTGGCCGCAACCCCTTCTCACCAGGCTCAACGACTACAACCCGATGGATACGACGTTCCATCATCAACCGGCTGGCATGTTGCAGAGTATCCTGCGGTGTGACCGATACAACGTCGGTGACCATAATGTGACCGGCTGTTAATCCACGCCAGTGTTTCCAGTACTGCTCGTAAAGCCGTGCATTGACCAGGTCAGTACGGGAAACTAATCCAACCATATATCCATCATCATCAACGACCACTAATGCACTCACATCTTGTTCTGACATCTGACGGGCAACATCCTGAATTGGGGTTTCACGCTTGCACGTGAGCACGCCGACGTGCATCACTTCACCAACTGTTCGCTCCATGACTCCTCCCTTCCTCGATCTGCGAAGTGTCAAATATCGATAGTTGCTTTAGTGTAATCAATCTAACACGGTGCGTCAATATCAGTTTTGGTCACTCTTGGTGTATTTTGTATCATAGCAACTGCGGTCACAATAAATGCAGTATCAGTTTGCACAGGGAACTTATTCATGCTAGAATCGTAATATCTTCGATCAGGAATGACTTGCTATCTTGTCGAGTGAGTGTATGTCTGAACCGACGACCAATCAACGTCAGCCGGCAATACCCGGTCTTGAAGTGGAAGCAACCGCTGTAGTTGGAATTGGCCTAGGATTAACCGGGCTTGCCCTGGGTTTGCGACCACGATTGGCGCCGGTAGCATTGGCTCTCACAGCACTGACTGCCGCTCTCTTTCGTAATCCGCGCCGTGTTCCTCCCGACGAGCCGCGTACCATCTTCGCGGTAGCCGATGGTCAGGTGCAGGGAGTGCGCGAAGTGTACGAGCATCGCTTCGTCCACAGCGACTGTTTGCGTCTGACCACAGTCGTGGGTCCACTCGACGTACCGATTTGCCGCGCACCGACCGCGGGTCGTGTGGTGTACCTTGAACAACTGATGGGTGATCATCGTCCGTTACGTGATCCGCATGCTCCTGAACGTAATCAGCGTCTATACATCGGTCTCGAGACGGCATGGGGGCCGATCCTTCTCGCCATTATTGCTTCACCTTTAGGCCGCTGGCTGCGTTGTGAAACAACTCAGGGTGCGACGCTCAACGCTGGTGCGCGTATTGCCAGTATTCGCTTTGGCGGCCAGGTTGATCTCTATATTCAGCGCGATGTTCTCGATCCACTGGTAGCGCCTGGTGCGCGAACATTAGCCGGTCGTAGTCGGTTGGGTGCGGTGGTAGCCTAATCCTGCTCCATGATCGCTCCCTTTACGCTCTTGTTTGAAGAAGAGATAAACTCCGGCGCTGGTTTACCGGTAGAATTCCGCTCGATCTACAATGGTGACTGGCGTTTGCCCTCCATCCCTACACATCGCCCCGCAGTCTGGACGAACTTCGTGGTTTCGCACGATGGTCGGATTGCTTTCAATCAGCCTGGTTGGAATGGTGGGAATGCGATTAGTCGGCACAATCAGAATGATCACTGGCTTATGGAGCTGGTACGGGCCCGCGCCGATGCCATCCTGGTGGGCAATAGTACGCTGCGGGTTGCCCGGCGTCATCATTGGGCGCCGGGTGAAGTTTTCGCCTCACCGTCGTTCGCTGCGCTGCGTGCGGCTGAAGGGCGTCCTGCAATACCGGCACTGGTGATCCTCTCAGCCAGTGGTGAGTTGCCGCCTGCTGCTGCGCTGGATTTGCCACGATCCCTCTTTTTGATCACCACGGCCCAAGGTGCTGAGCGCGCTCGTGCACGCTATCCACAACTTGTCCCGCTAATCGGTACTGACGGTCAAATCGATCTCGCGTCTGCACTGAGGATCCTCCGCCAGCAATACAGTGTTCAGACATTGCTGAGTGAGGGTGGTGGGCGAACGTATGGCGCATTGCTGGGCGATCACCTGATCGATGAAGTCTTCCTCACGATCAGCCCAATTATTGTCGGGAATCCGGCGCCACCGCAGGCGCCGCGTCCCGGTCTGGTCGAAGGGATTGCGTTCGCACCGCAACATCCTCCTCGTCTGCATCTGATCAGCTTGCGGCGCGTGGCAAATTTTCTCTTTCAACGTGCCCGCATTGTCACTGCTACTGGCGCAGAAACAGTATAATACCTCTCAGGCCGGCAAGAGAGACGGGCGATTGTATGGCGAATGAAGAGCAGCGACTGATTAGTGCAGCCCAGGCAGGAGATATCGATTCGTTTAACCAGATCGTTCGGCTATACGAAACGCGGGTTTACAACCTCTGCTATCGGATGCTCGGTGATCCTGATGTTGCTGCTGATGCGACCCAGGATACATTTATCGCCGCTTTTCGTAGTTTAGCGAGCTTTCGGGGTGGTGTGCTGAAGTCGTGGCTCCTACGTATTGCCACCAATGCCTGCTACGATGTCCTACGCACGCGGAAGCGACGTCCATCAGTGTCGCTCGACATAATGGATCATGAAGAGGAGGGGCGTCGATCTGAACTGCCCGACCAGGGGGCAACGCTCGATGAAATGGTACTGCAACATGAACTAAGTGCTGCAATTCAACGTGGTCTGGCCGAATTACCAGAAGATCAGCGCATTGTCCTTATCCTTAGCGATATTCAAGGATTGGCCTACGAAGAAATTGCGCAAATTACCGGCATCCAGTTAGGAACAGTCAAATCGCGTTTGAGTCGGGCACGGGCCAAATTGCGCGATATTCTCCGCGCAGGGGAACTGTTACCGTTAAAATATCGTCTAGATGATGAGTCAAAGACATCGTGAAACACGCCAGATGGTCGTGCGAGTACGCAGATGATCCATTCGTCTTCTTCACCAACTGAATTACCTGAGCGTGACCGCGAGTTGCTCTCGGCGTATATCGATAATGAGCTGTCGCCAGACGAGCGTACTGCACTTGAACAGCGATTAGCAGTTGATCCGTTGTTGCGTCGTGAATTAGCCGAGCTGCGTGCAGTGCGCGACATCCTCCGTGAACAGCCATGGGTAACACCACCGCGCTCGTTTACACTCACACCTGAGATGGTTGGTGTGCGTCCTCGTCGCTTTGCGTTCTCGCGTTGGTGGCAGCCGTTCGGTGCGCTAGGCGCGCTGGTTCTGGTGATGTTGATCGGTTGGCAATTGCTCAATCTCAACCGTATGCCACTCCAGACGGCGGCGCCTGTGGCTGCAACGGCTGTTCCTGAAAACATGCCGGCTCTTGCTGCCGGATCAGATGAGCTTACCCGACAGGAGCCAACTTCCGAACCGGAGATAAGTGCAATGGCCGAACAAGTGTCACCAGCAGCAGGGATCGCTGCGATCCAATCGGAGCCAACGAATGGCGCTGCTCGTGAACCTGCCGATGGCGGGCATGCTGGGTTGCCCGCTTCGCCCCAGCCAGCCCGCCCCAATCCGCCCCCGTTGCTAGTGGTTGTTGGTTTGGCCATCATTCTGTTCATCCTTGCCGGTATCTGGTTTTTGCGTCGGCGGGCAGAATAGGATTCTTTGTTGAACATGTAGTCGTTGAGTCGAACCGATCATAGTCAAACAACACCTCAGCCAAGGTGCCATGCGTTTAACCGACGCAAGTTTGGTGTTCAGAGTGGCAAATTAGCCGTAACATCGACATCCCAGCCGTGCTGCACACCAGCATGAAAACGATAAAAGGCAGCCGCCGCCACCATGGCTGCGTTGTCGGTACAGAGGTCAAGTGCTGGTAAATGAACCGGCACATGAGCCCGTCGGATCAGCTCTTCGCGCAGACGGCGGTTGGCGGCGACACCGCCGGCCAACAGAATGGCCTGAGCCTTGTAACGCCGTGCAGCGTCAACCGTCTTTGTTACCAGCACATCGACGACCGACTCTTGAAAAGCGTAAGCCATCTGAGCAACAAACGGTGCATCGAGTTGGGAAGGCTCCGCGACACCCTTACGCCCGCTCAAACGAGAAATTTGTGCCAACCGATCCTGCACTCGATGCAAGACAGCCGTTTTTAATCCGCTAAACGAGAAATCGTAACTGTCACGGAGCCAGGCTCGTGGTAGTACACCGCCAGGAGTAGCCTGCGCTGCCGCAGCCTGAATAGCCGGCCCACCTGGATAACCGAGGCCCAAAATGCGGGCTACCTTATCGAAGGCTTCACCAGCCGCATCATCGCGCGTCTGACCGAGCAGCTCGTACTGACCATGGTCACGTAGCAAGGCCAGCAACGTGTGTCCACCACTCACTAGCAAAGCGACAAGCGGAAACGGTGGTGGTGGCGTATCTCCTAACCAGCCGGCGTATAGGTGGGCTTCGAGATGATTAACCGCCACAAAAGGCAGACCGCGCTGCCAAGCCATTGCCTTAGCCGCATTAAGACCGGTAAGGAGCGCACCACTCAGACCCGGCCCGTGGGTTGCAGCTACGGCGTGCACATCAGCCCAGCCGTTGGGAAGAGCAGCGAGTGCTGCTCGCACCACCGGCACGAGACTAAGAATATGTTGGCGTGATGCGATCTCTGGCACGACTCCACCGTAACGCTCGTGAGTTGCCATCTGAGAAGCAACAATGTTGCTGATGACCGTCCGTCCACCACGAACAACGGCAGCGGCTGTCTCATCACATGATGTCTCTAACGCCAGAATTGTGAAATCGGCGGGAAGTTGATTCATTGCCCAGTACCTTCTTATCCCTGAGTAGAACGACGTTCGCCGAAAATGGCTCGTCCGATCCGCACCATTGTCGCCCCTTCCGCAATCGCTGCGGTCAGATCATCACTCATCCCCATCGACAGTTCGCGCCAATCGGTGTTTGGATAGCGGCGGGCCAGGTCGTCGCGCAGCTCGCGCAACGCCGCAAAGTAGGGCCGTGCCTGATCGGGATGATCGACGATTGGCGCAATGGTCATCAGTCCACGCACTTCAAGCGCAGGCAGTTGCAAGATCGCCTCTACGTCGTGCAAAAATACCCGGTATGCTGGCTCGTTGTTGATCCCGCCGGTCAACGCGAACCCCTCTTTGCTCGTCTCACCACTGACATTCACTTGCAACAAAATCGGCAGCCGACGGTCGCGTTCGCGCGCATAACGATCAAGCGTTTCGGCCAGTCGTAAGCTGTCAACTGAATGGATCAGATCGAAAAGTTCCACTGCGAGGCGCGCTTTATTACGCTGGAGATGGCCGATCAGATGCCAGCGTGGGCGAGGGTGTAGATGGCGGAGCGCAGCGATCTTTTGCTGCGCCTCCTGCACCCGATTCTCGCCAAAATCGCTGATGCCAGCCGCTGCTGCCTCAGCGATCACTTCTGGCGGATGGGTCTTACTGACCGCGATCAGTTGTATCTCGTGTACCTGACGACCCGCAGCGGCTGCCGCAGTAGCAATTTGGGCCTGTACCAATGCCAGACGTTCACGTAGCGTTTCGCTCATGGTTGCGTTTCCTGAATATCAATCAGCAGGCGTTGCTCGATTGGCGGATCAGGCGGGAGGTGCGTGATGAGTAAAAGCCCCCGTCCGTTCGGTAACGGTACACTCAGTTCAAGCGGTGTTGATCCACCAGGTGGTAGGTTGGCAATTGTTGTTCCCGGCGCTCGATAGCTCTCGCCACTACTGTCACGCAGTTCAAAAGCGCTAATCGGGACTGATAATTCAGTATTAGTAAGATTCGTAACCGTTCCCCTTATCCGTATTCCATTTGCGGTTGGTTCCAGCGTATCAATAATAACTCGTAGCCGTTGACTACTACCAACAGGATCAATCGGCTGTGAACGATTCCCGGCGCCGATCTGTCGCCAAAGGTTACGAGCCATTTCTTGTATCTCTGGTGACAGATTCTGTACTTCCAACTGCGGTAACGCAGGGAGTGGTAGTATTGGGGTTGGCTGACGCGCAAACTGATCGCTGAGAGCAACGGTACGAGTTTGTTGCATAAAGATACTGATCCCGATCAAAACAAATGCCCCCAATAAGCCGATCATCCAGAATGGTATGGGTGGTGCATCATCGTGCATACAATTTTATCCCTCATTTATCTCAAGAATACCTGGTGTTGTGTGTCCTATATTCTTCCTAAGCTCTGTGTGTATCTAATGACCCAGACTGCATCGGATGTAAGCGATCTGTGCGAAAGACAACCCTACTTTCACCGTGCACGGCTTCGCAGCATGCCCGATGCCCTTTATCTCTATTCTAGCCAGGGCTGGTCTGCTTGACAAACTGGCGTGAATAGCTTATATTCGACTACTGTCATCCACTGTGGTTAACCGTTCGCAACGCAATGATGCGCAGCGCTCGCTCAAAGCGCTTAGTCATGCATTGTGTTGCCTATGGCAACCCTTTGGAGACAGCAGATTGCCTGTTTGAGGAGGTAAGGAGAAGATGGTCATGAAACGTTCGATCAGTTTCTTGTTGCTGGTCGGTATGCTGGCCTCGCTGCTGGCAGCTTGTGGAGCGCCACAGGCCCAGCCGACGGCCACACCGCAACCGGCAACCCAGGCTACAGCGGCGCCTCAGCCAACTGCGGCGCCTCAGCCAACTGCGGCTGCCGCACAAGTTATTAAGATTGCTACTCAAAGCCCGTTGTCAGGTGGCCAGGCCGCACTCGGTACCGGTTTGAAGAACGGCGCTGAGCTGGCGGTGAAACAACTATCTGGCCCTCTCGCAGAGTTGGGTTTCCGTGTCGAGCTTGCTCCGTTCGACGATCAGGCCCGGCCAGAGGTGGGGTCGGCCAACGCGAAGAATATCGTGTCGGATCAGGATATTCTCTGCGTGGTTGGGCACTTGAATTCGGGGGTTGCACTGGCTGCCTTGCCGGATTACAAGAACGCCAGTCTGGCGATGGTCTCACCGGCCAACACCAACCCACAGATTACCGAGGGTGGCTACGAAGTGGCCTTCCGCGTGGTGGGACGTGATGATGTGCAGGGTGCGGTGGCCGAGAAGTTTGCCCGTGAAGAGCTGAAGGTGAAGTCGGTCTACATCATTCACGACACGACGGCCTACGGTCAGGGTGTGGCTGAGTTCTTCCGTCGCAACGCTGAGGCCAACGGCCTGCAAGTGTTGGGCTTCGAGGGGACGGAGGAGCGCAGTGACTTTTCGGCGATTTTGACCCCAATCTTGGCGGCAAATCCCGACCTAATCTTCTTTGGCGGCATCTACGACCAGGCTGGGCCATTCTTCCGCCAGGCCCGTGACCGTGGCATCACCGCTCAGTTTATGGGTCCCGACGGTCTTGAGTCGGAAGAACTGGTAACGCTCGCCGGTGATGCGGTTGATAAAATGTACTACACCACCGTCGCTGCGCCGGTAAGCCAGTTCCCTGATGCGGCGAAGTATGCACAGGACTATCAAGCAGCCTACGGCGACTCCGCACCCGCGTTCTCGGCTCAGGCGTATGATGCGGCTGGTATCTGCATTACCGCGATCACCAATGCGGCAAAGGCTGCTGGTGGGAAGCCGACGCGGGCTCAGGTTTTGGCCGAAATTAAGGCGCTCAAGTCGTACAAAGGTATCACCGGTACTTACACCTTCAACGCGAAGGGTGATCCTAATCCGGCAACCTACTTCGTGCTTCAGGTCAATGCTGCCAACTGGAATGAGAACAAGCTCGTAACCCGACTTGAGATTGCACCGCCTGGTGAGGCTGCGGCTGGTGGTGCAGCAACATTTGATCTGGCAGCATTAGCCGCCCAACTCGGTAACGTTGCTGCACGTCTCGGTACAATCAAGATTGCTACTCAGGGGCCGCTCTCGGGTGGTCAGGCTGCGCTCGGTACTGGAATGAAGAACGCTGCCGAGTTGGCCGTCGAGCAACTCAATGCCCAATTGGGTGCGCTTGGGATTAAGTTTGAGCTAGTGCCGTTCGACGATCAGGCCCGGCCAGAGGTGGGGTCGGCCAACGCGAAGAATATCGTGTCGGATCAGGATATTCTCTGCGTGGTTGGGCACTTGAATTCGGGGGTTGCACTGGCTGCCTTGCCGGATTACAAGAACGCCAGTCTGGCGATGGTCTCACCGGCCAACACCAACCCACAGATTACCGAGGGTGGCTACGAAGTGGCCTTCCGCGTGGTGGGACGTGATGATGTGCAGGGTGCGGTGGCCGAGAAGTTTGCCCGTGAAGAGCTGAAGGTGAAGTCGGTCTACATCATTCACGACACGACGGCCTACGGTCAGGGTGTGGCTGAGTTCTTCCGTCGCAACGCTGAGGCCAACGGCCTGCAAGTGTTGGGCTTCGAGGGGACGGAGGAGCGCAGTGACTTTTCGGCGATTTTGACCCCAATCTTGGCGGCAAATCCCGACCTAATCTTCTTTGGCGGCATCTACGACCAGGCTGGGCCGTTCTTCCGCCAGGCCCGTGACCGGGGGATCACGGCCCAGTTTATGGGGCCTGACGGTCTTGAGTCGGAGGAACTGGTTGAGTTGGCCGGTAATGCCGTTGATGGTATGCACTATACGACCGTCGCCGCGCCGGTAAGCCAGTTCCCGAAGGCTGCGAAATACGCCCAGGATTATCAGGCTGCGTATGGCGACGCCGCACCTGCGTTCTCGGCTCAGGCGTATGATGCAACCAACATCTGTGCTGCCGGTATTCTGTCTGCGGCTATCGCAGCGGGTGGTAAGCCGACACGTGCGCAGGTTGTGCAGGCCATTCGCGGTTTGCCGCCTTTCCCGGGTATCACCGGTACCTATGAATTCAACGAGAAGGGTGATCCAACAGTTGCTACCTACTTCGTGTTGAAGGTCAATGCGTCGGATTGGAACAAGAATGAGCTGATTAGCCGTCTCGAGATTGCACCTCCGAAGTAAAGTGAGGGATGAAAGGTAATGTGCAGTGCGCGGGATAGCAATGCCCGCGCACTTGCCTAATGATTAGTTCGGGAGTATTCATGGCTGTCGATGCAACGGTTGCATCCACGACTGCACGTCGGTCGCTGGGAGAAGTGTTGGGGGTTGTTCTAGGTCCGGTCGGCCAACTACTGGCATTCATTGTTGGGAGTGCAGCTAGCCTGTCGTTGATCGTGGTTGTGCTTGCCCTCATACTCTCACTGGGACAACCCGATATTATGCAGCGGGTAGTGATTATTCTGCCCCAGGTTATTATCGATGGGTTGGTCCGTGGGTTTCTCTTTGCTACTATCGCCCTCGGTTACACGATGGTTTATGGTGTCCTTGAATTCATCAATTTTGCCCACGGCGAAATTTTTATGATCGGTGGAGTAGTTGGTGCAACAGTGAGCTTCCTGTTGGTTAGCTCCGGTACATTAGCCAGCATTCCGCCACTGGTCTTTGTTCTCTTGGTTGTGCTGATAGCAATGGCTTTTTGTGGGACGTTAGCCGTTACTGTTGAGCGCATTGCCTATCGCCCGCTTCGAGGTGCGCCGCGTCTGGTGCCGCTTATCTCGGCAATTGGTATGTCACTGATTTTGCAGGACTTGGCTCGTCTAGTGATGACCAATAGTCCACTAGGATTTAACGCACGGTACCAGACCCCTGATTTTGGTCAACCGATTCGCTTATTTGAGATGCAGGTTGGTGAACGTAGCGTACCGGTTATTCTCAGTCCGCGTGATCTTATCTTTATTATCGCGGCAACGCTCATGTTGATCGTGCTGAATTACATCGTGAATGTGACAAAGCTCGGTAAAGCGATTCGAGCGACAGCGCAAGATATGCCGACGGCGAGCTTAATGGGCATTGACGTGAACCGGATCATTGCGCTAACCTTTTTGATCGGCGGAGCACTTGGTGGCGCTGCTGGTGCACTGTTTGGTCTGCGCATTGGTACCGTAAACCCATATATGGGTCTGATACCCGGCCTGAAGGCGTTTACCGCTGCTGTGTTAGGTGGTATTGGCAATATCACTGGTGCAATGGTTGGTGGTATCGTATTGGGCTTTCTTGAAGCCTTTGTCGCTGCTTACCTGTCTATCTTCACTAGCGGTAATTTTTCGGGTGCAGCCTATGCCGACATTGCTGCATTCAGTATTTTGATCTTGCTATTGATCTTCCGGCCTTCCGGTCTGCTCGGTGAGGCGACAACGCAGAAGGTGTAAGCAATATGACCACGAGCACTTCCGCGCAGAGTCTCTGGCAACGTGTAACAGCGCCTCTCAGCAGTGGGCCTACTGCGTATGCGTTTCTAACGTTCTATGTGGTGGCTTGTTCTATTCTCCTCTTGACAAACCCACGTACCGAACTGAGCACCGATATAGTGTTTGTGCTCTTTATGTTGTCGATGCTCGTAGCTTATCGGTCGCGGGTGTCAGCGTGGTTTAAGGTTGCGCTTGGAGCGATTGCGCTGGGCATTGTTTTACCCTACTTTGGGACGCTTAATCCGTTCTACATCGATGTTGCGACCCAGGCCGGTATCTTCACAGCATTAGCCCTCGGTTTGAATGTCGTTGTCGGGTTTGCCGGTCTGCTTGACCTTGGCTATGTGGCGTTTTTTGCTGTCGGTGCGTATGCCTGGGCAATCTTTAGCACTCCACAGATTACTGAGATCAATCCGGCCTGGAGTCCGGTTGACCCGATTATGTTCTATCCATTTCTGGTCATCGGTCTGATCCTGGGCCTAATCACTGGTGTGCTGTTAGGTTTGCCGGTATTGCGCTTGCGTGGTGATTATCTGGCAATCGTGACGCTGGGCTTTGGTGAAGTGATCCGGGTGGTTGCTAATAACCTTGATCGTCCGATTAACGTTACGAATGGTTCTCAGGGTATTCGGGACATTGAACGCCCGCCACTGATATTGGTCGATCTGGTGCGTAATCTGGGTGTAGAAGCCGATGACAATCGCCTCTACCAGCTCTTCTTCTACTATCTGGTACTGATCATCTTACTGCTAACGGTGATAGTTGTCGCCCGTCTGAAAAATTCACGCATCGGTCGGGCATGGGAAGCAATTCGCGAAGATGAAGTGGCTGCTGTGGCACAGGGCATTCCGCGGGTGCGAATGAAGCTATTGGCCTTCGCAATTGGCGCCTCTTTTGCGGGTGTGATGGGTGTCGTCTTTGCTGCAAAGCAGCTCTTTATCAATCCGCCGACGTTTGATCTATTACGCTCGATCAATATTCTGGTCATGGTGATTCTCGGTGGTATGGGTTCGATCCCCGGCGCGATGCTTGGCGCTATCATTGTCACGATGCTTGACTTGCAAATCCTACCTCGTATCGCAGCGGTGATCCGTGAAGCGCAAGCGGCTGGCTTACCCATTCCTCGCCAGTTCGATCCAACCCAGTATCAGCGGCTCTTTTTTGGTTTGCTGTTGGTCGTTATGATGATCTTCCGCCCCGAGGGACTATGGCCCGATGAACGGCGTCGCGAAGAGCAGCACGAAGTTGAGGTTGGCGAAGAAGAGTTGGAGGCCGATAAGACTGTTGCCTCGACTAGCGCCGATACAGGGAGATAGCTATGGCGCTTTTAGAAGCTACACATATCACGAAGGTCTTTGGTGGCCTGGTCGCAGTCAACGACGTGACCTTCACTGTTGAACCTGGAAGTATCGTCAGCGTGATTGGGCCGAATGGCGCCGGGAAGACCACGTTTTTCAATGTTTTGACCGGTATTTATAAGCCTGATAAAGGTCAGGTGATCTTTGCCGGTCAGGATATTACCGGCTGGCGATCCGACCAGATTGCTGCTCTAGGCATGCGGCGCACATTTCAGAATATCCGCCTGTTTGGCAACATGACCGTGCTGGAGAATGTTTTGATCGGCATGCACGTGCATCTGAAAGCCTCAATCTGGAGCATTATCTTCCGTTCCCGCAATATGGTGCGGGAAGAGGCAAAAGCCCGCAATAAGGCTATCGAATTGCTCGATTTCGTCGGTATTGCTGACAAGCGCAACGAGTTGGCGAAGAATTTACCTTACGGTGACCAGCGTCGGCTTGAGATCGCTCGTGCTCTGGCAGGCGATCCGAAGATCATTCTGCTTGATGAGCCAACTGCCGGTATGAACCCGCACGAGACGACAGAGGCTACCCAGTTGATTCGTCGTTTGCGTGATGAACGTGGGATCACTGTTATTTTGATCGAGCACGATATGCGGCTGGTGATGTCGATTTCTGAACGCATTACAGTGCTTGATTACGGTAGTAAGATTGCCGAAGGTGATGTGCAGGCTATCCGTACCAATCCGCGGGTGATTGAGGCTTACCTTGGTAGAGGTGCCGCTGGTCACGCTGCCTGAGACTTCATTGGGAATGTGTAGCCATGGGCAACCAGATCAGCCGTGCAGGCAGTGCAGAGGATGGTTTGAACCTTCCTCCGGTCATGCCAGCCGTGAACGTGAGCCCGATTAAAGGCAATAACTCCCCGTTACAACGTTTGCGTGCCCGGTGAATTGAGTTCTGCGTAACCATGGCTTAAGACAGAGGAAATTATGGCGCTGCTGGAATTGCAGGATGTACATACCTACTACGGAAAAATCCACGCTTTGAAGGGCATCTCGATGCGGGTTGAAGCCGGAGAGATCGTGACCCTAATCGGCTCGAACGGTGCTGGCAAGAGCACGACGTTACGCACCATTTCAGGGTTGTTGAAACCTCGCCATGGCCAGATTTTGTTTAAAGGGCAGCGGATTGATACCTTACCACCGCACGAGATTGTGAAACTAGGGATTGCACAGGCGCCGGAAGGCCGACGGATCTTTCCACGTCTGACCGTGCTGGAAAATCTTGAAATGGGCGCTTTCCTCTACAATACCCGCAGCCCTGAATATCGGGCCGACCTTGATCGGGTGCTAACCCTCTTCCCACGCTTGCGCGAACGGGTGAGCCAGAAGGGAGGGACACTGTCAGGTGGTGAACAGCAGATGCTCGCTATTGGTCGGGCGCTGATGACCCGTCCCCAGGTGTTGCTGCTTGATGAACCATCAATGGGGCTAGCCCCAGTATTAGTCGAGCAGATTTTCGAGATTATTCAGACGATTAATCAGCAAGGTACAACCGTTCTGTTGGTAGAGCAGAACGCCTTGCAGGCTCTCTCAATTGCGCATCGTGGGTATGTGTTGCAGAGCGGTGAGATTGTGCTAGAAGATACCGCCACCAATCTGCGTAACAATGCGATGGTGCAGAAGGCATACCTGGGTTTGGAGTAGCGGGTAGCGGAACGGTTTTGAGAGGCGTGAGGGGGATGAGGTACGATCCCGAAAAGCACCATCGCCGCAGTATCCGCCTGAAGGGATACGATTACAGTTAGCCGGGTGCCTATTTCATTACTATCGTCGCGCAGAGTCGGGTATGTATGTTCGGTAATGTTGTCGATGGCGCGATGTGCCTGAACGATACCGAACGCATCGTTGTTGAGGCTTGGCAGTAGTTGACCACCCAGTACGATCACGTGATGTTGGACGCCTAGGTCATCATGCCCAACCACCTGCACGGGATTATGGTGATCACCGACCCCGACGGGGGTGCCGATCAGGGTAGGGACGGTTCACGAACTGTCCCCGCCCGGCGCAAATCGGTCGGGCGGCTGGTGGGGGCATTCAAAACGGTGTCCACCAAACGGCATCAACGAACAGCACGGTACGTCGGCGCGGTGGTCTGGCAGCGCAATTATTGTGAACATATCATCTGTGGCGCGGCGTCGCTGGCGCGGATTCGTCGGTATATCGCTACCAATCCATCGCGCTGGTCTATGGATCGGGAGAATCGCGGTTACTAAGCACAGGTACCAGGTGCAGTTTGTAATAAATTCGCCATCCCCGGCTGGCCGACGGTTGCCGCACTACTGCCCAAACTCATCTCCGGCGTGCTGCGGGTGAAATGCGGAACGGTTTTTGGAAGAGCGGGGGATGAGTAGCGCCATCACCACGTCGGCTTTGCAGACCGTGTTGTGCATGCACACCCTTCGCACCATTTCTGCCCAACACTTCCTTTGTGCCGCCCGTTGCAATCGTAACTCGACTATGCTAGAATAATGCACGTCTACGACAGGGGGATTCTTCCACTATCACCAGCGCTTCGAGCGATCCCTGAGTCGCACGCCGCGCCAGCAAGTTCATCGGTTCGTGCATTCGTGCAACGAAGGAGTTGGGATCATGCAGGATCTGAATGCCGTCCAAAGTCTCGCAGTCTGGGCCGTTCTCATCATCTCGCTGCTCGGTATCGGTTACGCTTTCTTCATTCGCAGTCAAATCCTCGCTCAAGATACGGGGACCCCTAAAATGCGAGAGGTCTGGGGGTTTATCAAGACCGGTGCGAACGCATATCTGAGCCAGCAATTCCGAACCATTTCGATCTTGATCGTTATTTTGACGTTTGTTCTGGCGGCGAGTGTGTTTATTATCCCCCCTACAACTGAAGCGGTTGAGCGCTTTGGTAGCAAAGAAGCTGCAACGCTTTGGGTGGCAATTGGGCGGGCAGTCGCTTTCCTGATGGGGTCGCTCTTCAGCTATGCCGTCGGCTTCGTGGGCATGAATGTGGCAGTCGAAGGTAATGTTCGCGTGGCGGCGGCTGCACGCAAGGGATATAATCCGGCGTTACAGATAGCGTATAAGTCCGGTTCGGTGACCGGTATGCTAACCGTCGGTTTGGGGCTACTTGGTGGGACCTTGATCTTTATGGTATTTGGCATCGCTGCTCCTGATGCCCTGCTCGGTTTCGGCTTTGGCGGATCGCTGATCGCACTCTTTATGCGTGTGGGTGGTGGTATCTACACCAAGGCGGCTGACGTAGGCGCCGATCTGGTCGGGAAAGTAGAAGCCGGTATCCCTGAAGACGATCCCCGCAACGCGGCAGTGATTGCCGACCTGGTTGGTGATAATGTTGGCGACTGTGCCGGTATGGCTGCCGACGTGTTTGAGAGCTTTGAAGTCACGCTCGTTTCAGCGTTGATTTTGGGTCTGGTGTTGGGCGATGCGGTCGTCGGTACAATCGGCGATGGTGACTATGATCTGCGCTTTATCATCTTCCCCTTGGTGTTGCGGGCCATTGGGGTTGTAGCATCGGTTATCGGGAACCTGTTTGTAACTACCGATGAGCGGAAGCGCAATGCGATGGCAGCAATGAATCGTGGCTTCTACATTGCCGCCGGGCTGGCTATTATCGCCAGTGCTGTGGTTACTCCTGTGTTCATGGTGAACGAGGCGACCGGTGAAGTAGACTGGAGACCTTTCTTTGCAACGCTGTCGGGTGTCGTGCTGGCAATTGTCCTCGATAAGCTGACCGAATACTTTACCAGCACGCATTTCAGCCCGGTCAAAGAGACCTCGAAGGCTTCTCAGACCGGATCGGCAACGAATATTCTCTCCGGCCTAGCGCTAGGTATGGAGAGTAGCGTTTGGGCGATCCTGGTAATTTCGGCCTCGATCTTCACCTCGGTGTTGATTTATTCAGGAGAACCGGCAGCAACCCAGTTTACCGCTATCCTGTACGGTGTGTCGCTAACCGGTATCGGTATGCTGTTGCTAACCGGTAATACCATCTCGATGGACAGCTTCGGGCCGATTTCGGATAACGCCAATGGTATCGGTGAGATGGCCGGCCTCGACAAGAACGCTCGTAATGTGATGGATGATCTCGATGCGGTTGGCAATACAACCAAGGCCGTTACCAAAGGTATTGCCATCGGTTCAGCAGTCATCGCAGCAGTAGCGCTTTATGGTTCGTATTTCACCGATGTCAATAAGGTGTTGCTGCAGATGATCAACGAGGGTAAGGAGGGTATTGAACTGCTCGCTTCGATTAACGTAGCAGCCCCACCGGTGTTCATCGGCTTGCTGATTGGCGGTGCAATACCGTTCCTTTTCTCGGCCCTGACTATCCGCGCAGTGTCGCGGGCGGCTGCCCAGATCGTCAATGAGGTGCGGCGACAGTTCCGTATCCCTGGCTTGATGGAAGGTAAGGTCCAGCCCGATTATGCCCGTGCGGTGCAAATTTCGACGACAGCAGCCCAAAAAGAGTTGATCAGCCTAGGCCTGATTGCAGTGATGGTCCCAATCATTGTTGGCTTCATGCTAGGCGTGGAAGCACTTGGTGGCTTCCTCGCTGGTATTATCCTTACCGGTCAGTTGATGGCCGTTTTCCAGGCTAATGCCGGTGGCGCCTGGGATAATGCTAAGAAGTATATCGAAGAGGGCAACTTCGGCGGTAAGCATAGTGAACCGCATAAGGCGGCAGTGGTTGGCGATACCGTCGGTGATCCGTTGAAGGATACGGCTGGGCCAGCGCTGAACCCGATGATCAAGGTGATTAACCTGGTGGCGCTGATTATTGCTCCCATTGTGGTGACGGTTGAACCAGGTAGCCCAGGCGTGATTATCGCAATGATTATCTGCGTTGCGGCGTTGATTTGGGCTATCTGGCAAAGCAAGCGCGAGAGTGAAGCGCTGAAGGAGATCGCTCAGGCTCCGGCTTCGGCTGATTAGCATGTTTCTTGAACGTGATGCTTAGGGGTGGGATGAACCCACCCCTAAATTTGTTTCTAACCATACAGCGGTTGCAGGGATTACTGTCTGCAAACACGCGACGTTCGTCAATGTTGTGCTATGGTTGTGCAGTTCGGCGATCACATGCAACCCGAAGCTGAAATCATTAATAGCTCACTCATGCCTCTTTTCGTTATCAGAACTGGACCATCCTAATTGTTAACGATTGGTAGTGAATTTTTTCCACAAAAACTGTTACTAGCAGGATAGGATCAAAGTAGCATTCGCTCATCAGTCTGGGAGAAGTGCGATGACGACACCCACGACCGATACTGCTACTGACCGCAATGTTCGCCCTGCCAGTGACAATCGCCGTAAGATTCTCGAAGCGACGATGAAACGCTTCCAGTATCAAGGCGATGCACTGATCGAGGTCCTCCACAAAGCCCAAGAGTTGTACGGCTTTCTGTCACCGGAGCTGTTGAGTGAAGTGGCGCATCGTCTCAGATTACCACCGAGCCGAGTCTATGGAGTAGCGACGTTTTACCACTTTTTTTCCCTTGTGCCGCAGGGTGAACATAGTTGCACGGTCTGTCTAGGTACGGCCTGCTACGTGCGCGGTGCTGCACACCTGCTGCATGAACTAGAGACGCTCAGTGGTGTAAAGGCTGGTCACACTAGCAGCGATGGGAAGTTTTCCTTACTCACAGCGCGCTGTCTAGGTGCCTGCGGCATTGCGCCAGCAGTCGTGCTTGATGGTGAGGTTATCGGCCACGCTGATCGTTCTGATCTGGCAGCCCGCATTCAGAAACTGCTTGGCCGTGAGGAGTAGCGTATGGATCTCCACGAACTTGAGGCGATTGCTGAACGAGAACAGGCTCAACGTCCCCGTTTGCGGATCCTCTGCTGTGCTGCGGCTGGTTGTCAGGCTTCAGGCGCATTAGAGATTAAGCGTCGGTTAGAGTTAGTCCTTTCTGCTACCGGTAAGCTGGCCGAGGTCGAGGTGGCGCCGGTTGGGTGTATGGGACTGTGTGGTCATGGCCCACTGGTGCGCATTGAACCTGAAGGGACAGTGTTCGAGCGGGTGACTCCGGCAGATGCCGAAGAGGTTGTAAGTGCGCTTGAGCAAGGCCCTTGTCATGTCTTGCGCTGTAACCTGAACCATCCCTTCTTTACCCGCCAGCAGCCGATTGTACTGCGGCACTGCGGTCGGATTAATCCTGAACGAATTGAGGATTATATTGCGGTCGGCGGCTATCGCACGCTCTACACAGTGATTCACGAGTTGACTCCGGCTGAAGTCATCCAGATTATTACGCGCAGTGGTCTGCGGGGACGGGGCGGCGCCGGGTATCCGACCGGGTTGAAGTGGGCTACTGTCGCAAAGAGCCCTGGGGAACGAAAGTTTGTGATCTGTAATGCCGACGAGGGTGATCCAGGAGCATTTATGGATCGCAGTGTGCTAGAAAGCGATCCGCACCTGGTGCTCGAGGGTATGGCGATTGCAGCGTATGCGGTGGGTGCCGAACAAGGATTTATTTACGTGCGCGGTGAATATCCGCTGGCAATTGAACGGTTACAGAAAGCGATTGTGCAGGCTCGTCGGCTGGGTTTGCTCGGTGCCCAGATTTTTGAGAGCGGTTTTAACTTTCGGGTTGATATTCGGGTTGGCGCCGGTGCTTTTGTCTGTGGCGAAGAGACGGCTTTAATCGCTTCAATTGAAGGACGGCGCGGCCAACCGCGTCCGCGTCCGCCGTATCCAGCCGAAAAGGGCCTCTGGGGCATGCCCACTCTGATCAACAATGTCGAGACCTTCGCCAATGTTACTGCCATTATTGAGAATGGCCCAGAGTGGTTCCGCCAGATTGGAACTGAGAAGAGTAAAGGGACAAAGGTCTTTGCGTTGACCGGCAAGATTCGCAATACCGGTTTAATCGAAGTGCCGATGGGGATCACGCTACGCGAGATTGTCTACGAGATTGGAGATGGTACACCCGATGGCACACCGGTAAAAGCCGTCCAAACAGGTGGCCCTTCAGGTGGGTGTATTCCGGCTGAGCTGTTTGATACGCCGGTTGATTACGAATCACTGGCTGCCGTCGGTTCAATTATGGGTTCCGGTGGGATGGTGGTCATGGACGAGCACACCAACATGGTTGATGTTGCTCGCTTTTATATCGAGTTCTGTAAAGACGAGTCTTGCGGCAAATGTATTCCCTGTCGGGTTGGTACAGTACAGCTCTTCAATCTGCTGACCAAATTACGGAACGGGCAGGCACAACCACGCGATCTCGATACTATAGAAGAGTTGTGCGAGTTAATGCGCGAAACAAGTCTTTGCGGGTTAGGGCAATCAGCACCAAATCCGGTGCTGAGTACGTTGCAATACTTCCGGCACGAGTATGAGCAACTGATTGGCGTGGAGGTTGATCATGGCAGCTAAAACACTCACAATTGATGATCACCTGGTTTCAGCCCGACCCGGCGAGACGCTGCTAGAGGCTATTCGCGAAGCGGGGATTGTTATTCCTACTCTTTGCCATCTCGACGGCCTATCGGATGTAGGCGCCTGTCGGCTCTGTCTGGTCGAGATCGAAGGTCAACGGCGGTTACAGCCGGCCTGTATGACTATGGTGAGTGAAGGGATGGTTGTGCGCACCTCTACACCAAGGTTACAAGCCTATCGACGTCAAATTGTTGAATTGCTTTTTGCTGAGCGCAACCATGTATGTGCCGTCTGTGTTGCCAGTGGCAACTGTGAATTGCAACGGCTGGCCGCAATGGTAGGTATGGATCACGTGCGCTACGACTATCTTTCACCTGATTGTTCGGTTGACATCTCGCATCCCCGGTTTGGCATTGATCACAACCGTTGCGTCCTCTGTACCCGTTGTGTTCGTGCCTGTGATGAAATTGAGGGTGTACATACCTGGGATGTTGCCGGTCGTGGCGTGCAGGCACGGGTGATTACCGATATGAACCAGCCGTGGGGAACATCAACCACGTGTACCAGTTGCGGCAAATGTCAACTGGCCTGTCCGACGGGGGCTATTTTCCCGCGTGGTGTAACGGTAGGTGAACGGCCACATGCCAGCGAGCGGATTGCGCTGATTATTGAGGCACGGAAGCAACGCTGGTAAGCAGAACATAATTGCCGTGTGAGATAGTGCTGGCGCAATGGTGAGCCACAGGTGAGAGGAAGCAACTTATGAGCCGCTTGCGTATTGCGACGATCTGGCTGGGCGGATGTTCGGGATGCCACATGTCGTTCCTCGATCTCGATGAGTGGCTAATCGAGCTGGCCGCTCGTGCCGATCTCGTTTACAGTCCTATTGCCGATGCGAAACATTTTCCAGCAGAGGTTGATCTGACCCTCATCGAAGGTGCGATTGCCAGCGACGAACATCGTGAGCTGGCAAAGACGGCACGCCGTCAGAGCAAATGTATCGTTTCCTTCGGTGATTGTGCGGTAACCGGTAATGTAACAGCGCTGCGCAACCCACTTGGCCCGGCCAGGAATGTGCTACAGCAGGTGTATGTCGAGCACAGTGACCCACGAGGGGTTATTCCTCACGAACCGGGAATTATCCCGCTTCTGCTCGATAAAGTCGTGCCGGTACACCAGGTCATTCCCGTAGATTATTACTTGTCGGGCTGTCCGCCCTCGGCGTCACGCATCCGGGCACTGCTAGAGGCGCTGCTGGAAGGGCGCGAACCACCGGTCGATATTCGCTACGGATAAGCAAGCGCTGGTGCTACAACTACGTTGAGCGAGGGAGTGAACAATGGGCCAACGTATTCTCATTGATCCGGTCACGCGCATTGAGGGTCATGCCAAGATCAGTATTCATCTTGATGAGGCCGGTAATGTCGCGGAAACACGGTTTCATGTCACCGAGTTTCGTGGCTTCGAGCGCTTTTGTATTGGCAGACCCTTCTGGGAGATGCCGGGCATTACGGCACGCATCTGTGGTATCTGTCCGGTAAGCCACTTGCTCGCCTCAGCGCGTGCCGGTGATGGAATTCTCGCGGTGATAATTCCACCTGCTGCCGAGAAATTGCGTCGATTGATGAATCTGGGGCAGATCATTCAATCTCACGCGCTGAGTTTCTTTCACCTGAGTGGCCCTGATCTGATGCTTGGTTTTGATAGTGATCCGGCTCAGCGCAACATCTTTGGTCTGATTGCAGCCGATCCAGAGCTGGCACGCAATGGCATTCGGCTCCGTCAGTTTGGACAAGAGGTGATTGAACTGCTAGGCGGACGCAAGATTCATCCGGCCTGGGCTGTGCCAGGCGGTGTGCGCAGTGGCCTTAGCGAGCGGAGTCGCGATCACATCCGGGCAAAACTACCAGACATGCTGACCATTGCCTGTCAGGCCCTTGGTAGACTTAAGCAGCTCGGTGAAACGTATCAACGTGAAATTGAAACATTCGGTGTCTTCCCCAGTCTCTACCTAGGTATGGTTGGCCCTGGTGGACGATGGATGCACTATGGCGGGAAGCTCCGTGTGATCGATCACCGTGGCAACATTCTAGTTGATGAACTCGATCCCATTGACTATTATGATGTTATTGGTGAAGCGGCTGAACCGTGGAGTTATTTGAAATTCCCGTACATTCGGGCTTTAGGCTATCCGCAAGGGATGTACCGAGTCGGGCCGCTGGCGCGGATCAACATCTGTACAACAATGGGTGCGCCGCGAGCCGATGCCGAATTACAGGAGCTACGTCAGGCAGTTGGGCCGGTCATTGAAGGGAGTTTCTACTACCACCACGCACGCCTCATCGAGATTATTGCTGCACTCGAGCGGATGGAAGTTTTGCTTGAAGATGACGACTTACTCTCGTCAGATTTACGTGCTGACGCTGGTGTCAATCGTCACGAGGCGGTAGGGGTAAGTGAAGCGCCACGGGGCACCCTCTTCCATCATTATCGAGTCGATGAAAAGGGGTTGATTACTCACGTCAATCTAATCATCGCTACCGGTCAAAACAATCTCGCCATAAACCGCACTGTTGCCCAAATTGCGCAGAGCTATATTCAGAACGGTCGGTTTGATGAAGGAATTCTCAACCGGATTGAAGCCGGTGTACGTGCTTATGATCCATGTCTCAGTTGCTCAACCCATGCCGTTGGTCAAATGGCAATGGAGGTGGAGTTGTACGATGCTCGTGGTGAGCTGGTAGGGCGTCTTTGTCGTTAGACGACGAAGCATACCGTGCCCGGCAACCGGTCAGGCGAGCGAGTGTTTAAATGTCTCTTCCTGAATCAAGTTGTCTATCGTGCAGAGGGCTGATCCGAACATTCGACCTCGTTTCAGAGGAGGTGCGTTTCGCAAATCGCACCTCCGGCACTGCGAGGTGGTGATTATCAGCGCACGGCGTACCGTCTCTTCCTGTCAGAGTGCGTCTGTCATGAGGAAACACCGCTGCACCCGTCCGTCTCTGCCTCCGTCTGTCAGAGTACCCCACCGTGCGCTACCAATCGGCATCAGGATGATTGCCCGTCGTGTTCTGGCTATCACCTGGGTGCATCTGTTGTATCTTTTTGCGGTATAATTGTACTACCGGTATAAGGGAACATCGTAGAAAGAGTTGGCTATGGGAAGCATTTGCCAGCGTCGATGTCCAGCGGTAGCGCCACGAGGAGTAGTCATCGGCTACGGCAGCCCATTGCGTGGCGACGACTATGCCGGACAGGCGGCGGCCGAGCGATTACGACAATGGCACATCGTCGGGGCGCATGTGATCACAAAGACACAGCTCTCGCCTGAGTTGGCATCTGTGATTGCGCGGGCGCGTCGCGTTATCTTTCTTGATGCAGCGGTAGATCGAACCGATGTTGACGTGCGTGTGGTAGAACCCGCACCATTACGGAATGTTAGCCATCAGAGTGATCCGGCAGGGTTATTAGCTCTGGCACGTCTCCTTTATGGTCGTGTTCCTCGTGCTGTTCTAATAACCATTCCGGCTTATGACACAACGCTCAATCTGGCGCTCAGCCCGGCTACCGAACGAGCAGTTGCCTATGCAGCCCGGCTGGCACGGGCGTACCTAGGACGACGCTACTGGGCGTTACAGGCTCGTGCCTGGGGTGAGTAGAGGAACTAAAGAATATCCTCCAAAAAGTCACACCCCCAGCGGTATTGCTGGGGGTGGTCACCTGAACA
>JAGHYT010000068.1:0-23411 GCA_017743535.1 Chloroflexus sp. | reverse complement strand
CACAGAGAAAATGAGGGGGCTAAGGGGCTAGAAGGTGTTTTGTTGCACCACAGAGGTCACAGAGTACACAGAGAAAATGAGGGGGCTAAGGGGCTAGAAGGTGTTTTGTTGCACCACAGAGATCACAGAGTACACGGAGAAGAGCAGGGGGGCTAAGAGCATGACCAAAGACCCAAAGTTCTCATTGGGCACATACTGTACTCGTGCGACCATTGCGTAAGGCGTTGCCAACATGCTTTCGCACCAGCCACCCCACGTCCCCCCTTCCTCTCCCCCTGTGGGAGAGGAAGGGGGCCAGGGGGAAGGTGAGGGCGCGCCAGTTGCTCTCCACCAATTCCCCTCTCCATTCTGGAAATACCATGGTTGAGCATCATCAAAAGCCCGGGTTTCTGATCATCCTCTAAGAGCGTTCCCTGGCATGCTGATAGGCCAGCTCAGCAATTGGGGCAAGCTGATCCCAGCGTAGACGTTGGGCTGCGGCAAGGACAGCAGTACGGAGACGTGCACGCGCCGTCTCATCGGCAAGCACGTGAATGACAGCCGTTGCCAATGCGGTTGCGTTGCCTGGAGGAACCAGGATACCGGCATCGGGCGCAAGGTAATCGCGTGCAGCACCCACGTCACTGGCTACAATAGGGACACCGACGGCCATCAGCTCAACCAACTTGGCCATTCCCCGTGCCCGATTGATCAACGTATCGCGTATTGGAACCAACGCGACATCGGCACTGGCGAGCAGGGCCGGGATTGCCGATGGCTCGAGCCAACCGCGATAATCGATCATCGCTGCACAGTCAAGAGCTTTGGCAAGCGCCAACAGCCGCTGCTCTTCTCCGCGCTCACCTTTGCCGATCAGGATGAGACGGGCATCAGGACGGGATCGATGCACAAGCGCTAACGCCATCGCTACTTCTACCAGATCAAGCTCCCAAAAGCGGGTGTAGAGGACTATTGTTGGTTGCGATGATGGTTGCCAGCGGAACAAACTCGGAGGTGACGCACCATTGGGCAAATAGAAGACCCGTTGCGGTGGCACACCCATGGCCCAAATTAGGGTTTCCAGCGTGTGCGAAACAACGGTTACTGCTCTGGCCCGTCGTGGCAAATCGCGCTCTTGCCAGGCAAAGAGTGCTTTGGCCGGTGCAGGATATGGCAACAGTTCATTCCAGCCCCCTGACCCTTCCCAATCATCGCAATCGACAACCAACGGTATCTGACCACGCGCTAATACCGCCAACCCGCCAAACCCTTTTGGTTTGAAAAGATGGATAACATCAGCGTGAGTTTGCCGGGCAGCCCACCAGAGAGCTATCGTATGCCAGAGTGCTGCCGGTAGACCGGTAAACGGTGGGGAGACGGTATGAGTAACCGCTACCCCAGTAATGCAACGGGTTGTACCACCATCAGCAGGATTATGAATCGGTGGCGCAACAATACTGACTGTATGCCCACGCTGCTGTAATGCTTGCGCTAACGGCAGCATGCGGGCAAGCAATGTGCCCTTCGGTCGAATACCGAAGGGCGCAATCATCGTAATCCGCATCAGCGACCAGCACGAATAATGTTCATCATCTCTTCGACTCGGGTGACTTTAACTCTGGGACGTCCTTGGGCCGCGCCCTGAGCCGTTTCATACGCATCGAGTCGTTGCCAATCAGCGTAGGTCACAAAATCAATTCCACGTTCGCGTAGCAGGTCGGCAATATCATCGTTCTGGGGTGCGCCAGGTAAATTGGGTAGATCGGCCAGCATGCTGTTAACAGTTGCCACTGCATCCGGCTTGTTGGTTCCAATAACCCCCGAAGGACCACGTTTGATCCAGCCTACCACATATTCACCCGGTACTGGATCACCATTCGGAGCTGTCAGCACTCGTCCATCACGGTTGGGAATAGTGCCACTGGCTTCATCAAACGGTACATCGGGCAATGGTTCACCTCGATACCCTACCGAACGCAAAACCATCCCACAGCTCAATTCCTCGGTAATGCCAGTTCCCCGTGGACGCAAACTGCCATCAGCAGCCTGCACCAATCGGTTGCGCTCAATCGTGACGCCCGTTACCCGACCATCAACACCGTGGATTGCGATTGGTGAGACCAGGAAGCGCATTACAATGCGGCGTGGAGCACCCGTAGCGCCACGAGCAGCATAGGCGCGCAACAGCTCCACATTCTTCGCTGCGGTTTTATCCTCGGCGAGCGCTGCTTCGCTCAGGGGGTCGAGTTCCAGATCTGCCGGATCAACAATCACATCAACGCCACGCAATTCGCCAAACTCTTTCAGTTCAGGATTGGTGAAAGCAGCTTGTGCTGGACCGCGCCGACCAAGCATGACCACTTCCCGAACTTTGCTCTGTCGTAATGCAGCTAATGCGTGGTCGGCAATGTCGGTCTTTGCCAGATCATCAGGATCACTCACCAGAATGCGCGTGACATCCATTGCCACATTTCCATTTCCGACGACCACGACTCGCTCGACGTTCAGGTCTACTTCCAGATCGCGATAGTCGGGACGGCCATTGTACCAGCCTACGAAGGCAGTTGCTGGCATACTGCCGAAGAGGTCTTCACCGGGAATGCCCATCCGTCGATCTGACTGGGCGCCAACCGCATAGACAATCTGGTCATAGCGAGCACGTAGATCAGCACGGGTAATGTCAACACCAAAGGTCACATTTCCAAAGTAGCGCACACTGCTATGAGCTGCCAGCTTGTCATAGACACGGGTTACGGCCTTAATCGATTGGTGATCAGGGGCTACTCCCTCACGTACCAGACCGTATGGGGTAGGGAAACGGTTAAAGATGTCGATCTGGCAGACAAGATTCTTCTGTTTGAGTAAGGCCTCAACGGTGTAAAAACCAGCCGGGCCGGCGCCAATAATTGCAACACGCAGCGGGCGCTGTGCGCTTCCAAGGGGTTCACTCACGGTGTACTCCTTTGCTGTCGTTTCATGATAACGGATTGTGATTTACCGCACAGATCGGGTGCAATGTACCATGTATGTTACGCTATGTCAAATGACACTGACACCAAGCAGAGCATGGAGTGATGATTACGAATGACGCCATTTCTTTACCCAATCTGTCATTACCATGAGCGAGCATTGCCACCGTTATCGTGGTTTAAGCCCTGTCGAAATGACGATCAATTCGGTGCGACCCCATAAGAGACTGCGTCGGCACACCACCCAGAGCGGACAAGGAACTTACCTTGACCAGTACAATGACGGGTATTCGTTTTGGAAAAGGCTATCTCTCGTCAGAATAACGGCGCCGTACCGAAGTTCATCCTCAAGCGAAATGGCAATACGTCTTTGCAAAGCAACGATGATCTGATGGTATCCTAGACATATTCCCTATCCTCACCGTATACCAAATCTTGATACGTGGCATATGTTTTTGCAATTCCTCGCTTATATTCCAGGTATGTGCGGCTCCGAGTCGGATGAGACACGGTTTTATACCTGGCGTCATGCGCGTGCTGCGGCCCGCGTTTCTGGTAAGAGGCGAAATGTTACCCCTCCTTATCGATTTATCGTCTTACTGTTTACGCAGTGTAAGTGAGCATGTCGGGAAAGCAGTCAACCAACGATTTTGGAACGGTAATCTGATCGTTTCTGCACGTAACATTCAAGAAATACATAAAGGCTAACGCTGCTTGTGGACGAAGGCTAACTCAACTCTAAAAACATCAAGAAGTTTCCTGACCCGCCAGTTATCTGTAAGCATAGCGAACGGCACATCCGGTACACGTGATAGATTGATAGCAACCAAATTTCATTCCTCCCCATGTCTGGCTACCTGAATCACTATTGGCTCATCATCACCGCTGATTAGTAGCGCCCGGCCCGGTGGCTGGTCGCTGTTACGCTGCTCGATGAGGGGTAAGCTCAAACCGAGTAGCCGAGTGCCTGATTCGTAGCGCCCCGGCCAGAGTATCAGACCATTACGCGCGCCATCGATCACGCGCATCAACGGATCATCGGCATAACTGATACCAGCCGCAATGAGCAAGTGAAACGGTTCGGTGCCGGTCTGTGCTAGTTCAACGAGTTGTTGAAAGAGGTTCGGTGTTGTGCTGTAGCTCTGGGTGAAGTGATCACGCCAACGTTCACGGCAAAGCTGGTAGTCGTCGATTACGACTAGATAACGGTTGGTTGGAACACGACGCAGCCCAACTAGTTCTGTACTTAACGTAGCAATACCCGCTTCGTCGGCGACATATCGCACTGTTTGCGGCAATGTTCGCAAATGGTGCAAACTGCGACGCGGACCATCAATCACAAGCAGACGTAACGATGGTAAGGCATTGAGTGCACTTTGAGCCAGGGTCAGCAGCGCGGTACTCTTGCCGCTCCGTCGCGGACCAAACACAAGTGCATGGGATGCCGCAGGGGTAAGACACAGCCGTGCTGGACCCGGTGGGTCTGCGGCCCAACCACATACCAGCCGCAACGTTGCATTGGCGTAGTCTGATGGTGGTAAGTGAGTGGTAGACAATCGCTCTGGCAACAAAGCCAGCGGTGGCGGCATCTGATCGGTTTGCAGTGTATTAGACTTCAGCACGGCCACCTGTGCACGTATGGCTTGCATTAGCTCGTGCGGATCACCGCTCTCGCTACACCCCGTCGGTAGTGCAACCTGTACCTCAAGTAATCCTTCATCAGGATGCAGCCAGTACCCGCGGCCAGGTGTCTGTGGCGGCAACTGATTGACCGGTCGTTGCCCAAACACATCAGCATAATCGTTGAGATCGGCCATCCGCAACGCCAGTCGCTGTTCAAAGAGGGCGGCTAGTCGGTAAGGCATATCAGCAGGTCGATCAGCACAAACAATCAAATGCACACCGAGGTCACGTCCGGTACGTGCCAGACGCACCAGATCGGCCAGATCACTTTCGCCGTGGGCATCACGTAACTCATCACGCAGCACTGCTAGACGGTCGATCACAACCAGCAACGTTGGCCCTGGCGATTGACCGGCAAGAACTCTAAGCCGTCGTTCGCGCAACTGATGGTCAAGCTGCCGAAAGAGGGTCACAAGCGCCTCTCGCTCGAAAGGACGCACCAGCGCGCCCACATGCGGTAGATCGGCCAATATACTCAATAGTCGACCATCTCCATCGATTAAATAACACCAAAGTGATGAAGGTGACAGCCGTTCGGCGAGATTGAGCACAATACGAGCCAACACCATACTTTTGCCACTCGCCGGCCCACCAAAGATCGCTAAATGTCCTGAACATAGATCAACCAGCAGCGGCGTCTGCCGACTCTGTTGGGGTATGTCGAGTAAGCCAACGACAGTTTGTGCATCGGTTGCCGGGATTTTCATCGTTAAGCGGGGTGGAAGTGGCGGATGCCAGATCGGCAATGGTTGCCAGTCCAGAGTTTTAAGATACGCCCGACCAGCGCTTATCAGGCGTCGCCCGATCAGATCGAGATCGCTTTGGCCATTCGCTTGACCGGCCAGCCGTGCCACCTGGAACAAACGCACGTCACTCCCGCTACGCATGTAGGCACGACCGGGAAACTGAGCTGGCAAGAACGCTGCATCAGGGCGCTGAAGCATCTCGCGGCTATCATCACTGCTTCCCAAGCGCAATGCAATAAAATAGCTCAGTTGGCTACGAATTTCATCACTCACTACTCGTGCCGGTTGTTGAGTTGCGATCAGCAGATGCACGCCGAGCGAACGACCCTGCTTCACGACCCGTATCAGAGCACTGACAAATTCAGGACAACTGCGTGTCATCTCGTCGAATTCATCGAGCACAATCAGTAAATTAGGCAGCGGTGGCAACGAGTATCGTCCGGCCAGTGCACGATAATCAGCTATGTTTTCAAGGTGGATACCATAGCGTTCGGCAACGTGACGTAAGGCTGCCTTACGGCGGTGCAATTCACTGCTGATCGCTGCAATCGCACGCATCGCCAGCCGTCCGTCGAGATCGGTGACAAAACCGGTCGTGTGAGGCCAGCCAGCAAAGGGCGCTAATGCAGCTCCACCTTTGAAGTCAACGAGCAACATATTGAGTCGATCAGGGCCGTGCATTACCGCGAGTGAAGTAATAATCGTCTGGAGTAAAACACTCTTCCCCGCGCCGGTTGCTCCGGCAATAATACCGTGAGGGCCATGATGTTGTTCGTTGAGATTGAGATAGCACAATTTCCCTTCGCCCAGGGCGCCAATTGGCACGTCATGATGCCAGGCGGTAGATGGACACTGTTGCCAGTACGAGGGAATACCTCCTTCATCGGGAAGCACAGCGGTGAGCAGATCGATGAGGCGCACCTGTCGCGGTAAGTGATGACCGGTACCAACTTCGGTTAGGCGAATTGTTGATAAGCGACCTGCTAGACGTTCAATATCACGACGCTCGAAGAGATCGGGCTGAAACGGAGTTACTGGCCAGGCTTCACCGGCGCGCGTCCAACGTCCCATTCGTTGATCAACTTCAACTACTGCTGCGCAATGTTCAGGAACATTTGCCCAATCATCAGCCAGCACCACCACGATGAAACGATGTGCCCCACCATCACGCAGTATTTGACCAAGCGCAGTGTGAACCGTTACCAGCGAAGCACTATCGACAATAATTACAAATGGGAGCGGATGTGCTGATGAACCTTCCCGACGCCGACTCAGTTCGTCAAGGAGGAAGGTTAACAGACGCTCTACCGCGGCTGGCTCAGCAGCAATCAATGCCCGTCCAACCGGTGTTTCATCGAGCAATTGACCATGTGGTAAACGCATGATCCACTGCCAATCAGCAGCAGTTGTAACGCTAGTGATTACGCCGATACGCAATTCGGTGGGAGCATGCAATACCGCAGCTTGGGCAAGCATTGCGTAGGTCAGCCCCAATACTGCCGGTCGTGGCCCGGCGATGCCGAGCGAGCCGAGTTGCAGCAATGGTAAACAAATCGGCACCTGGTGCAGACTAGCATATTCGGCGATTAATTGATCGATCCGACGGTCGGCAGGTGCATCTGTGGGTGTAACTACCCGCACAGATGCCGGTAACGTACCACAGCCTAACCGCAACTCTAGCGCATCATCATCACTCAGACGACGCTCCCACAAGCGAGGCTCTGGCGCCCGTGGCCGTTCGTCAGCACCTGCAATCCGGAGTAATTCAGCAGGATCGGGCGCCAGATACCGACGAGCAGCCCGTTCCTCTTCGTGCAAGCGACGTAAGCGGGCTTTGACCGTCGCCAATCGATCAGCAAAGAGTGCTTGTTGCTCAGCATACGTCTGGGCGTGTCGCCGAGAAGCATCGTGCTCCTGGAACAGGGTAAATCCACCGCTCAGCACTGCCAGGATAAGTGCCGGTACTGCCGCCCACCATGAACCGAACCCAAACAGCGCACTCGTCCCAAACAAAAGCGCTGCGATGATTGGTAGTGATGCCTGCATCCAGGCTGTATTTGATCGCGGTGCAGGAGGGTGCGGCGGTGTCGGTAGTTCAACCGTCTCAACACGCCAGCGTGGACGTAACCGAGGTGGCCGATTAAAATTACTGTCCACCATAAGATGCTACCTGTTGTAATGCCGCTCGTTCACGGTTGATCCGAGCTTGTTCAGCACGTGCTCGTTCACTAGCCTGGGCAATTGCCTGCGCAGCCTGTAAACAGCGATCACGCAATTGAACGGCAGTGATCTGCAACGCAGCCTGGCGTAATGCCCATTCATCCTGACGTGGCCCACGCCAATCGGCAAGGAGTTCGGTTGCAGCACGGGAGCGTTGTCTTTGCTCAGCATCCACGGCGGCAGCAACGCGACGGAGGGCCGCAATGGCTGCATCAGATGCATGCCAGTCCCACCAGACATCAGGTTGGCCTGACATAATCGTCCTCCTTAATAGCCGGTTTGGTAGTATCGAAATACGTATGAAACATTCGATGTACTTATGCAGTACACCGCTGAAGGTTCATCAACTGATCCGGTTCACTTCAAGTATCGTCAGCACGCCATTGGCAAGTGGGTGAGCAATCTACTCTTACCGTTATGACGATGGTAATGTGTCTACTACCTGTGAGTGCAAGCCTCTGACTGTTGCAGTGAAGGGCTGATGAGGCTATCCTGTTATGCGCCGCAACACGTGCCTGCGCTGCGGATAATCATCACCTTCCACGCAATCCCCTTCTTCTTTCAATGGAAAGAGGAAGGGCGAGTCAGCAGGTAACCTTGAGGCTGTACATCTTCAGATACGCTTTAGAGGGAGTCTGAAAAATGATCCTCCTATACCAGATTCGTCAGAGTTCTATCGACTGCTGAAGCGTGGCTTTAGCAGTTCATAAGCAGCCTGTCACTCTTCTTCAGAAACACTTAAGCCCATAGCGGGTCTTGCACCCAATTCCACTCATCGATTGAATCATTGATTGATGGTTTTGGTACCTCAATAAGCTTGAATTGGGTTGGATCGATAGTAAAGGGCAAGGTTTGCACTGCAACGGGCAATTGTGAATAATCGAGATTGTGATAGTCACTGTGGACGCCAGATGGCTGATCGATACGGCCATTGTCCAGAGTGTAGACGACATCGCGGTACCGCGCATCGCTGTGCCCAGCGCCGACCGACAACGCCAGCTTATCATCACTATCGACATAGTGACGGACGATCACCGATTGCCCATTGATCACAGATGGTACATCGTCCCATTCACCTTCTGGTCGTACTGCACCCAGTGTCGTGACACTGGCTAACTGAATATTGCGTTGCGCTAGGGCTGCCTGTACTTGTGGATCGTTACTCAAGAGAATGCACATGCCACCCCCCATGCTGTGACCGGTCAAATGCAGGGTACTACCTGACGGCAATGTCTCGATTAGCCGCAAGATCCGCTCTTGTACCGTCTGATAGTATTCGTTGTAAGCAATTCGTTCTTTGCCACCTGCTGTCTCAATCACCGACACCAGACCGTTGGTACTGTAAGCCATGTTGATCAGGCTCAGTCCATTGATCCCAACCGCATATACTCCCTGTCCTACCTGTGCGGCCCGTACCTCCTCACCTAGGTACGAGCTGATCAAACCGTGGTTGTTAGCCTGTAATGCAGCCGGTGTCACCTGGTATGGTTTGGTCGGATCGCACACAGTATCAGCCGGAGGAAAGACTACAGTTACCGCAGCCTGACCATTTGGTTCAGCATCTGGACCTTCGGCAGGACGGGTCAATGGACGCAGCGGTAGATTACTTCGCGCTATGGCATCGATCCGTTCCAGATTTGCGACCAACGCCCGAATTTCATCGTGCGATAGATAGTGAAAGGCATCGATCCAGAAACCACTCTCAATAATTGCCAGGGCATCAGCCGGATGTTGGACGATTTCGGGTAAACGTGGCGCGCTGACCAAGCCGACAAGGCCACTAATCTGTGCTACAACCGAGAAAAACAGGAAGTTGGGAGGAGCCCCTACTATTGTCATACTGGTACTCATTACCAGGCTCTGGTTGAGGATATGCCAGCACTGCTCGCGGTTGGGCAAAAGCAATAGCCAGGGCAATAGCCAGCGCAATGTCTGTTGCTGCCAGTGTTGCCAGACGAGTTGAGCACCCTCTTGCCCGATAGCTTCTAACGAACTGCTTATCCGGTGCACCATCGCTACCACTGCTGGCGATGGTGCACCAAAAGAGGCCAGCGGTGAAAGGAGTGGCGTCATTGGCCCGAATATTCCAGGCACGAAACGCGCTAGCCAACCTACCGTTGCCAACGAGGTGACAACCGTATTCGCTGCCGATTGCAGGCGAGCGAGTACCTGCTGCATCGTCTGAATGTAGTACCCTATCCTGAGGGCAACCGGGAACGGCTGCCAGGGCAACACGACCGCCCATGCGAGTTGAACCTGCCAGTATGTTTGTGCTACGGCCACAGGCAGGTCAGGCCAAAGCAAACGAAGCCACCATCGTTGGTAGGGCGGAGCCACCTGCACGACCCAGCTTCGCATCAGCCAGGTAGCGGCTCGCAACCCGATAGCATTTCGCGTCAATGAGCGCACCGGTCGGCGGAGCGTCCAGATCGTATGCAAGGCGAGCCGTGTCCCGATGTTGAACCCCGACCAGTGTGACGGAAACCATCGTTGCGTGACTGCTAACGTGGTCATCGTCAGGGTTAGAGCATGATCAAAAGAAATTCTCTGAAGTGCTCCGCGATCAGCAGCCTCGATACGGTCGGCTGTACTACGGACCCACTCTACTAACTCGCCGATAGCACGACAATGAGCAAAAAGGTGATCGCTCAGGCCGTTGAGTTGCGGCACATCATACTCGCGACAACGACCGGAAAAGTGTTGTAGCGTATGGCTCAGCCGACTTACTTCGGCGTGCAGATGGTCTTTTTCAACGGCGACGGCAGCAGCGAAGCGTCGCAGATGATCGGGAATAGCAGCAACCGTGTTCATGTCATGCAGCCTCGCAGATCCAGGCACCAAACTCACTCACTCTGGCGCGCATTCCACGGCCACCAATCGGCCACAGCGCCAGCAGATCAGAGCCTTCAGATTCAGGCGCAATCCACCAGCTTCCCTGCTGGCCGGAGATGACCATCGCACCACGAGCCACCGAGTCCGGTCGACGAAGCTTTCGGATCGCAACGAGTGCATGGCGCGTAGGCTGCGGGCCGACGGTCTTCACCAACATTCGGGCCATTTCCGACGAATGACCTTGCTGCTCGAGCAGCGAGGCTGCCAGATTGAGGTCATTGCGTTGGAGAGCGTTGAACGCGGCTAACAGTGCCTCGCCGTTCAGGAACAGTGGTTGCTCAATCGCCGGTTCCGGTAGTGTGACCGGCATCACCGTGGTCAGCAAGGTTTCAAGTACCTGCCCTGCACCGGGCAGTAACGCAAAGCGATGCACATCAGGAACAGGACTGGTGTGCATAACGAGATGCTTATCGGCCCGACTGATGTGACAAAGACGGGTCGGTGGACCACTGGCAACAATCAACAGATGTTCGGCCAATGCAGATACACGTAGCGCCGTCGCCAGCTCAGATGGGGGTTGCGGTTGCTGATCGGGTTGGGTGGGCATTGTGAGCAAGTCACGAGCCGCTAGACTACCGGCAGCCGCACTCAGCACACCTTCGAGTACCGGGCGCTCAGGCAACGCGCTCTGACCAAGCGCGAACGGACGTGGTAATTCAAGCAAACCAAGGAGCAAGAGCAGTTCGGCATGGCTGATCTGAAAGGTTTGGGTCATAACCTTCTCCATGACTGATGAGCAACTGATCCAAAGAGGAGCCTGGCCGACAAGAGACTGTATTGCACCATGTTCAGCACACAACAGCCTCTCGTCGCCCTTTGGTCGAATTTTTACTGTCCGCCGGCCTGCATAATGTTCTGATTGATCTGGGCTACCTGTCGCCGTAGTTCTTCAAGCGCATCGCGAATTGCAAGCAACTTTTGATGGGTTTCTGCCCAATGGGCGCGAAATTGGGCGGCCAACCGCCCATCCCAATTGTTAGGGTCGGAGAGCACCTGCCCTTCACGGTTGAGATCGCTGATCTGCTGCAACAGCGGTCCTTGTACAATGCGCTGAAAACGCTCAATGGCTTCGCGGGCTGTGGCGGTCGAGAGTACGCGGTCGCTCATCTGAACCTCCTATATGTGCTGAAAAAAGGCTTGCATAAGTAAAACGCAGCAGCACGCCAAAAGATTCGGTGAATTTGAGCACGAAATTGATCTTGTAGGCACTCCGCTCAACCCGAGCGTTTGTCTGAATGTTCGCTGCCCGTATCAAGTAGGGAGAGACGGCCATCACCTTCTCGCTCTGATTGCGAGGTAGGGAAGCATGAGGAGATTTGGACGCCCTCAGTGGTGCGATTGTCGGCACGGGTCTTCCGGTCTGATTGAGGGGTAGGGGAGCATGAGGAGGTTTGGGATCCCACCTTTACCACTCACCATCTAACCCCTCTTTTCTTTCCGGGCAGGGAAAATGGAGAAAATCACTGACTCGTAACAATGCAGGTGAGACTCCACTGCAAAAAGGTGATCTTTCCACCACAGAGACCACGGAGATCGCAGAGACTAAAGATAATTTTATCTTTCATTGAACATAGGGTTGTGAAAAATTTTTCTCACATGCGCCCAATGGTCAAAAATTATCCTTATTATTCATAAACCTTACAGGCTCTGTGTACCCTGTGTGCTCTGTGGTGAGTTTTTGCATTGCACTCAGGTGATAATTCGCGGTAATCGAAACGAACAACAAATGGAGCAGAATCAGGAAATACAACATTCCAGCGAAATAGTAAGGGCAGGTTTGGAAACCTGCCCTCTCTTTGCCGGTCAGCGTAATTGTAGGGAAACGTAAGGTCAATTCACCTGAAACTGCTCAAAGATAGTCAAAACCTGTTTTCTGTATTGAGGCCACACCCGCCGACCAACAAGGCCCTCGATCAGATGCTCTAAACAGACCCGGTTGCTAAAAAAGGCCTCAAGACCATCTGCGGGCCGAAAGATACGACCACGCCACGTGTGCGGATCATCGAAGAGAATATGCAACGTTTGATTAGCAATGAACAATCGATATTCCACAGGGTTTTCACTTTCACGTCGATATGTTACTATCTCCCGATCATCCATCGGACGATATGAAAAATCAGAGCATAGAAACATTGTTATCCCCCACCTAAAATGATAAAAACACCTAGCCTGTTCACAAAACTGACAGTCTCAGGTGTTATGCGTGGCGTCGGAGGTCAGCTCGACGCATCTATACAGTAGCATGACGTCGGCAATATTTACACCCACTCCAGGTGGATCAACGGGTGGAATCGAGGTTGGATCAGGCAATGTCGTGTATCCACCCAGACGAGCGTGGTATAATGCGCCGCGGTAGGAAAAGGAGGGTTCTTGAAGTACCAATTGACGCTCCACCCGGTAGCTGGAGCCTGGCATAGCGAGCGCTTAACACTTATAGTACGCGGCGAACGTATCGTCGATGTCGACTATCGCCCTTCAGTAGGTGATGGTACATATGCGCGTCGGCTTGTTCAGGGTGGTCCTGAAGGAGCTTTGATCGCTGCCAGCCGCGTCTGTCCCTATTGCAGTGTGGCCCATACCTTAGCATTTTGTCTGGCAATTGAACAACTTGCCGGCGTAACGCCACCATTACGTGCTCAGGCTATACGTGTCGTGTTGGCCGAACTTGAGCGTGCTGCCTCTCACATCAACACGTTAGCAGCTTTGGCGATGGCGCTCGGCCTGAACGAGGCTGCACGTCTCAGTCAGCTTGAGACCAGATTGCGATCGCTGCTCGTTAGCCTACCCAGTAACGGTAAAACTGCTTACATTCGTCCGGGTGGATTAGCCGCTCCACCCGCCGATCACACGCTGAGCGAGATTGCACAGACAGTCAATGATCTGTTACCGAAGATGGTAACGGTTGCCGAGCAGAGCATTCCGCGTCGCTCGCTGCTGGCCCGAATGGTAGACATCGGAACCCTACACACCTCTGCTGCTAGACAGTTTGGGTTAGCGGGCCCGCTGGCACGGGCCAGTGGTGTTGAAACCGATCTACGCATCCAGGCCCCCTACGCCGCATACCATGTCTTGACACCAGAGCTGGTGGTAGAAGAGGGTGGTGATGTGCATGCTCGCGTTGTCGTCTTGTTGCTCGAAGCGATAGAAGCATTACGCCTAGTTTCACGCTGGTTGCAGAATTTGCCAATCGGTGCGGTATATGAAGAGGTTGCACTGCAAGCCGGTGAAGCTATCGTAACGGTTGAAGCACCACGAGGGCCGTTGCGCTATACTGTGTGCAGTGATGGCCAGCAGTTGACAGAAGTGCAGATTGGAATCGGGCCGCAACTTGATCGGCTGTTGGCTCGATCGTTATTGCAACATGCTGCGGTTGACGATGCACTGCTGATCGCAATTTCGACCGATCCCTGTACCGCATGTTGGCAGGCAGCTACATACGTGATCGGCCGCAGTTAGTTTAGAATTGGTAAGTGTACAATAACGACACACAGGATACCGAAGCGATGAGGATCCGTACCATTCCATAGTGCTGGGCGATTGTAGGATCGAGGACGCATGGGTCTTACCACTGGTTTTATCGGCTTACTCACCGGAGCTGCGTTCTGCTTCAGTCTGGCGCAGATCGGCATCACCCGCCGATTAGCATTCCTGGCCGCGCTGGTTACTGGTCTGGCAATGATAGGTGTTGTTATCAACCCGATAACGATAACACCGCCAGAACCATTCTTAACTATCGGTGCGGTGCCGGTCGTATTACCAACTCCACCCGATCTCAGCGAACGAATATTTGCGATAGCACTTTTGTTTGCTGGGACGATTGGCTTCCTTTCCTTAGCACTCAGTGTACCGGCAGACGCGGAGGGATTCGGTGCTCTTTTCGGGTGGTTGCTACTTGCGCTGAGTGCGGCATTACTTAGCTTGACAGTCCCCCCGCTCAGTTTTCTGACGCCGCTAAGTTGGGCAGTAGCTGTGATTGCCACTCATGGGGCGTTGATAGCATCTGGGGTTGATCCGGAACCAAACCAATTACCGCCTCATTTGGTTGGTGGCGGAATAGCCGTAGTGACCATTACCGGCCTAGTAACATCCACTGCACTCCTACCAACCGACGCCTTACCGCCAACTGCGTTGATCGGCTTAACCCTGCTTGGCGCCCTGGCACTAGCAGGTGCGCCACCGTTTCACGGGGCACGGCGCGCCTTTGTTGCTGCTCCAGCTCTCATCGGTGCTCTTGGGGCTGGCCTGATATTACCGACCATTGGTTTAGGATTTATTGTACGTGTCCTCCCCCAATTACCGCCTTTGCCAACACCAACCAGTCATATCCTGGTCGCCATCGGCGCCTTTGGGGCACTGGGAGCAGCCTTTGGTGCACTCAACGCTGCCTCTGGGCGCGAACTGGTAGGTTGGCAGGGAGCATTGCAAGCTGGGGTTATCCTCTGTGCGGCTGCTCTCAACGATCCACTAGCCAGTCTGGCAGCATCGGCACTGTTTCTAGCCTTACAATTGCATGCCATTGCCGGTGGGCTCGTGGGAGCAGCTATCGAACGTCAACAAGGCTCTGATCTCCTCGATGGAACGCAACCCACTGTCCGGCTACCGCTGATCGGCTTCCTCTGGGTTGTCACAACAGCAATCGCGACCGGTCTCCCGTTCGGCTGGAGCTTTTGGGGTTGGCGTTGGCTGTTCGAAGCAGCAACCACCGATTATGTATGGGTAATAGGCACGTTACTTGCGGCTGCTGTATTGGGGTTTGCCGGCGGATTACCACTCCTCTTTCGTTGCTGGCAAGGTCGGCAGACAACGACCAGATTCTGGCCAGAAGGATGGTTAGGATCACTTATCCTTGCCCCGTTGATACTGATCGGCTTTGTGCCATGGCTAGCGTGGCCTCTCTGGTTGAGCTGGACACCATTTGCGCCGCCTACCCTTCCTGCCGAACCATTTGCCTGGCCGTTGATCGGGCTGGCAGTGTTGTTGAGTGTGGTATGCTGGCTGTTGCTGCGCCAAGACAATCCGTATCAGACGACCCGCGTCGTAGAAGACCCTGCGGTAACCCCGACCTGGCAGGGAATGGGGGAACTATTGTACGGTCTTAGTGAGGTAGCTGACGCCCGCACAACCCTGCGACTGCTTAGTTGGGTACTTGATTGGGTAGCCAGTCTGTTCCATACCGGCATGATCATCTTTGAGCAGCGATACTATCTCTTCGGTGTCATGGTCGCACTGTTGGCGATTCTGATTCTGATGGCACAGTAGCTCAAGGACCATCTTCTATGAGCATCGATCTCTGGATTATCCTTATCGCAATCTCGGCTGGTGGTATCTTACTATTGCGCGACTGGCGATCAACCATCGGCTTGCTTATGCTGAATTATATTGCATTGGCGTTCTTGCTCAATGAACAGCCCTTCGTTCCTGCTGACATCGCGCAATTCAACTTCAGCTCGTTAGCGTTGATCAAGATCATCATCGGCGTCTGCACAGCGCTTATTCTCGGTGTGACGGCGTTAACCTTTTCGCGTGACTACGGACTAGAAGATCTTGATGAGTTTGGGCAAGCTGAACTTCGTCGGGCACTGCGGGCGGCTGTTCGTCAACGTTCGGCAGAAACGTCACGGTTGAATGACTACATCTTGCCGTTTTGGTCGGGCATCGCCGGACTGGTTGCCAGTCTTATGCTTCCAATCATCTATCCCATTGCCCCCAGTCCAGGCCTTGATTTTGCCTGGTATTGGCTGGTGCTCAGTGGTGTGCTGGCGATGGCAACTGCCGGTGATGTGCTAAAAATTGGACTAGGCATGCTGCTCTGCACGAGCGGGATTGATCTCTTGTATAGTGCGGTGATCAGTTCGCCAACGGCAAGCGGCTTAAAGATTATGCCGCTCTTACTACTCAGTGTGGTACAAATCTTGTTAGCCCTGGCCATTGCCTATCTGGCCGGCTTGGTATATGGGCGGTTAAAGACGCTCGCCATTAGTGAGCTATACCGCGGATAAATATGCTGTACCTGTTACTCATCTTTTTTCCGATTAGCATGGCGTTTAGCATCTTTCTGCTCCGCCGTTTACCGCGCATCGCCGTAAGCCTAGCGATCGGGACGCTCGTCATTGAATTGTTCCTCGCCATGCAGGTACGAGTCGATGATCCAATACGAGTGTTAGGAGTTACCCTCCTCCTCAGCCCGCTGCATCAAATTTTTCTGTTTCTCTTTCTGAGCATTGGGATTGTGACCCTGATCGCCGCCTTATTGTTTCCCCACGGCGAAAATTTTAGTGCCACCGGGTTACTGATCATTGCACAAACGGTTGCCATTCTCGTCATGCAAGACTCGTTTGTCACGGCTCTGGTGTTGGTGGCAATGGGGCTTACTGCGGTGCTGGCAATCGTTGATCTACCGGTTGGAGCTGGTGTACTGATCAGCCGACAGACATTAGTCGCGGCCTTAAAGTATCTGGTGTTGATGGTCATTGCCGGTATTCTGCTCTATGCGGCCTACGTCCTCACCGATATTTTTCGACCGGGCGAATTACCAGGTCGTATTTCACCGGCACGCTTCATTCTAGCCTTACTGGCAGCCGGTTTCGCTTTGCGGATGGCGCTGACTCCGTTTCATACCTGGCTGGTTGATCTGGTAGGATACACCGGATTGCTGGCCGCAGTGTTAATTATTGCACTTCCCATTCCGGCGAGTTTGCTAGTCTTTTTACTAACACTCCAGAGTTTCCCGACTCTGATCTTCGATGGTGGACAGGCCCTTAATGTGCTGCGGATTGGGGCCTCGATCAGTGCGTTCCTGGCTGCGGCGCTTGCCCTCACTGCATCCACGCTGCGACAACGGATTGCTTACCTGATCACTAGTCATTGCGGTATCATATTCTATAGCTTCGCCTCATTGTCGCTGGCGGGTCTGAGTGGGGCAATGTTCGGGGTGATCAATCTTGCGCTGGCCGTGACAACCGTTTTGATCAGTCTGGAAATGATCGAATATCCGACCGGGGGACATTCTGAGTCAGCGCATGCTGATGTACTTTGGCGGCGACCAATCGCTGGCACTGGGTTATTGGGTGGTGGGCTAGCGCTCATCGGATGGCTACCATCGCCAGGTGGTACAAGTTATCTGCTGACGCTTCAGGCTGCAGCAGAAGCCGGTTGGGGAGAACTATCCGTTCTGCTGATAGCAATGATATTGGCAACCCTGGCGCTCGTCCAATTGGCGGTGCAATACCTGATTGGACCACGTACCAGAACACCCGTTCCTGAACCGTTGCTGCTTGGCGAAACGGAGGTAGATCGCCCTCCCCCGATGCGGCTCCCACGTGAACCATTGGGCGCAAGTTGGCTGGTCGGGAGTTTGCTGGTAACAATGCTGGTAATCGGTATCTTCCCCAACATCTTGTTGCCAACGATTGAGGCAGCGGTACGCAGTCTGGCAGCAATCAGCGCTATGTAATACAGATTGGCAGAAGGGACCTGCAACGGGCATGATAATGGCGGGATTGGTCGCATTGCTAATATATCCGGGCGGATTACTTGCTATCGGCTTGAGCATGAGTTATCGGTTGCTCTCTGATCGGCCATTGCCAATTCAGGGTGTGTTGCGATTCCCACCTGACCTGATAGGCGGACTGGTATGGGCTTCGGTGGTGCTAGTTGCTGGCGGGTTAGTCTGTTTGCCCTGGCCATGGCACCCGTGGCCGGTACCGTTTGGCTGGCTGAGCGCATGGGTACTGCTCGAATCAGCCGCATGGTTACCGTTTTTACCGGCATTGCTGGCGGGTACTCCCCATCTTGTACGGGCGGCTGTACGTGAAGCACAGATCAGTATGTTAGGCCGAGCCATTCTTTGGGGGGCGGTTGCAACCGGTCTGACGCTCGCCGACGAGATAAGCGGATGGTCAAGTATCGGTCATGGGCTTGTCTTGCTCAGCACATTGTTGAGCTTACCAGCCGCTATCAACTGGGGACCATTTGGACCAGAACCATCGTTAGAACCGCAAGGAATTACTGCCGGGCTGGCAACTCGTTCGGCGTGGGAACTTACGTTTGCCCGCGATACAGTGGCGGCGGCGTTGATTGCTACGAGCTGGCTAGGAAGTTTACCAATCGCATTGTTCCCACCCTGGCTCGGATTACTTGCAATCGGTGGGGGAAGCGCTGGAACCGCGCTCGTATTACGCTGGTTACGAGGCCGCTTACCACGCCTGAGTGTACCATCAGCCCTCCGCACGACGCTGATTGGCGCCGGCAGCCTGGCATTACTGGCGTTGATCGTATCTGCCCTGGGACAAAGATAATTACTTCGATTTTCTGGAGAGCAGCACCATGACCGATATGATTCTTGTTGACGGACTTACCAAACGCTACGGTCATGTCTCGGTCTTGCGCGGTGTTAATCTGCGCGTAACTGCGGGTGAAGTCTATGGCTTGCTCGGCCCGAATGGAGCCGGGAAGTCAACGCTCATCCACTTGCTGCTCGGCTTTCTCTACCCTGATAGCGGACGCATTCGTATCCTGGGCAGTGCCGATCTGGAAACACAGCGCCGTTTCATCGGCTACGTACCAGAACGTCAACGTTATCACAGCTTCTGTACACCCCGTGAATATCTCACCTTCCTCGGTCGTTGTGATGGGATTCCTGAGACACAATTACGGCAACGAATTGACGAATTATTGAAACTGACCGGATTAACAGACGTTGCCCATCGGTATCTTCGTACTTTCTCAAGAGGAATGCTTCAGCGCCTGGGGATTGCACAGGCGCTCTTGACCGATCCCGATCTGTTGCTGATCGATGAACCGACAAGCGGGTTAGACCTCGATGGTCAGCAAGAGTTGCTTCTACTCCTTAACGATGTCCGACAGCGTGGTCATACGGTCTTCCTCTGCACGCACCGGTTGGCCGAGGTTGAATATCTCTGCGACCGGGTAGGTATCTTAGCCAACGGCCACATTGCGTTAGAGGTCAACGTGGCCGAAGTGCGACAAATGGCCGGAAGTGTCACTGTGCAGACCGGACCACTTGATTTACCGTTGCGGCAACGGCTTGAGATGATTGGACGAGAAGTTACCTGTGATGAGCAGAGTGTGGTAATTAACCCACATACCCCTGAGTTACAAGCCAGGGTTTTGCAAATATTAATCGAGGCCAACGTACCAATTCATGCATTGGAACCGCAAACGAGCCGACTGGCCCAAATCTACATGCGAACAGTACGCGGTGAGGCGGTTGACAATCTGCTCGTTTCCAGACAACCTACGCTGCAAGTATTGTTGCGCGATGCGATCCCACCAACACCAATCGACGAGGTTGATCCTCTGTTAAAGCGATTACTGCAACGCCAAGACACCAACCCAACAGATCAGAAGGATGGCAGTCAATGATCCAACACAGTAAACAGGTGTCGTTGCTGAGCGGCTTTTTTCTGCTCGAGTATCTACGTTCGGGTCGCTTTTTGCTCGAACTGAGCCTGGTCATTGCCTGTTTTGTCGTCTTCTTACGACCCACCGGAACGCCAATACGCGCCGATAATTTCTTCACGGTGTCAGCTCTCTTTGGGCCGGTATTAGCTGTTCTGATCACTAGTGCCATTATTGGGCTAGGTGATCGCCCCCAAGCATACATCATCCTCGCTCACAGTATAAGTCGTGGCGTATACCTGATCAGTCTATTTTGCGCTGCCTGTGCGGCAGTGCTGATCATGTACGGCATTCTCTGCCTGTTAGTCGCACTATTCAACCCCGTGGCTGAACTCGATCTGATCAAATGGTTCTTAGCGACATTACCACTCTCACTTAACATTGGTCTTATCTCGATCCTCACACTTCTCCTCTCGCCACTCATTTTAGGTACTGGCTGGCGCCTTTTCGTACTGGCGTTGATCGCGCTGGCGTTATCGAGCAATGTGATTGGCGGACCGCTGCTCAATCAGCTTGAAGAGATCAACCCTTTCTTGATTACTCTTTTGCGGGCAGTACAAACTCTGTTAAGTGGGCCGCTGGTACCTATCTTCTACGGGTATCAGCTCAGTATCATCGGTAACTTCGACAATGCTTCAGCCTGGGCTAACCTGCTGGCTCAAGGTTCGCTGTTGTTGGCCTTTCTCGGTCTGGCCCATTACGCTTTCAACCGACGTGATCTCATCTTTAGCGTATCGTAGGGATGGATTCGGTGAGTGGGATGAAGGCAACCGCATCGGCCCAAATCCCGCGTTGTCGATCGCCAGCTACGGTGCCGGTTGCCACGAGCGGCGATAGAGTAGGATCGAACGTGTAAATGCCTAAATCTACCCACCAGTTTCGTTCGGCCTCTAAATCTACGGTCACGATCGTTTCGCCATCACGATGGCGCACTAAAAACCTGGCTTCACGTGAGTCATCAAGGCCATTGAGGGCAAACGGTACATAGGCCAGTACCCGATACTGCCCAACAGCGGGTAGTGCTGGTTGCCAGAGAGCAATGCGTGGCGCTGCAAAATCACTGAAACGCCAAGGGCGGGAGGTGCTGCTCGTCAGGTAAGACGGAGCAAACAGAGCGCTCCCGCCATAGCCTATATCTATCATTTGCCAATCGCCACTGTGCCGAAAACCCGGATCAGCATTATCAACAACGATAACCCCTGGTGGTGGCGGCGCACAGGGGGAAGGCATATCAACCCACAGCCAGACACTGATCTGACCAACCGGATTATTAGCCCATGGATCGGGATCTGCACCACACCAACCGTAAGGATCAACATCGCGTCCCAGATATTGTACCTGAAAATGTAAATGAGCACCGCGGGCGCAGCCGGTATCACCAGCAATACCAATGACGGTACCACGTTCAACACTACGACCAGCCGTCACATCCACGCGGGCCAGGTGCCAGTAGAGCGTGCGATATCCATTGCCATGTTCGATAATCACTGCACCAGCCGGTGTCTGACAGCCATCATCAGAATATCCGGCGAAGACGACAAGACCAGGTGCAGCCGCCAGAACCCGCTCAGGTGGTCCCATTGCATAATCCCAACCGGTATGACCGTCGTAGGCAAAAGCCCGGTCAGTTTCGGCACGTCCCCAAAACGTATGCAGTGAGCCATTAGCACGCAGAAAAGGAGCGTCGTGATCGAAAAAGGAAGTCACCGGAAAGTTACGTTCAAAAGGTCGACTGAGAAAGGGTTCTGCTGGTGGAGGCCAGTCTGTTGGCGCCAGTCGTGGATCGAGATCAAACAACCGCTGATACGTTGGCGCCACCGCTGACAGCAGAACATCGAGACGATCAGGAGTCGTCGTCGGTGCTAACGCCCGACTCAACACATAACGACTGAGGTCAGTCGTTGGTGGTACCGCAAGGACAATGCCATTGGCAAATTGCAACGGTGGGAGCTCAGTTACATCGAGTAGAGCATAATCGCGTAAGGCCGCCCGCAGTTCACGGGTCAACCAACGCAACTGTGCAAATAGGCCACGCCGACTCCCATTATCGCCCCGAAATCCGGCAGCCCAGGCTAACTGCTCGCTGCCAGGCGTGGGTGTACTTAGTATACCACTTTGCAGATCCATCAGGCTTAGCAATAAACGTGGACTAATACTATAGAGATTACTCAATGAGACCAGCACATCGGTAAACGAATGACTACGATTGCCAATAGATATCCGGGCTGTCGCCAGTGGACTGTTGCGCGCCTCTAAGAATGTCTGAATCTCAGGGCCACTGAAGTTGTGGTCGTAGCTTAGCCGTTGTGGATCGAAAAGCGAATGCATTTCGGGCAACGGCGTTGCCGTCGGCGTTAAGGTCGGTGTTACGGTTGGAACAGGGGTTAATTCAGGCGTAGCAGTTATGAGTGTTGGCAGTGCGTTGATAACGGTCGGTAGAAGTGTTGGTTCCGGGGTAGGAGTTGACAACGGCGGTGGAGCCGTACAGCCATATAACACGATGGCAATAACAAGTAACAGGTAACTCGTATAACGCATAGCAGCATTATACCAACAGTTGTGCAATACGTTGTAGCGGATAAGTCGGGTATATTAGATTGAGAAGAGAAGGGCAGGTTCCGAACTCGTCGTAGACCCCTCTTCCATAAGCGGACGAAATTGTGTTTTACTATCCAGCGGCAAGGAAGCAACACAACGCCGGGTTTGGCCGGAGATAGCTTGACCACATCCAAACGGAGCGACTCAGCATCCGCTACCGACTGGTCGCCTGTATAGCTCTGGTCAACAACAGCAATTGCCACTGACCTTCTCCCTCTAGTTGCCTCCTGAATTGGTGCAGCCAGGATCACCTGTGCGCACGGCCTAGTCGCTGATCGACGAGACCACGGCTGCCCGAAATGGTTCCAACGGATCGACGGCCAAATGCACTGTCGCGTCTGTGTGACGCTGATGTCCATCGTAGCCAGCGCACCCCACGTTCCCAGATTGACGGCTGTGTCCGGCTGCCCAGCATGGTCACTCGTAGTTAGGCATCTGGTCTTGGATGACACGCATCAGCATCTGCGGATTGTGAACCATCTCCTGACCACCCCTAGCCTCAGCCGGCGCTGCGCCTGCTGGGAAACCGTATGCCATAGCGCTCCTGTACACACAATGGCACGCAGGCCATTGGACACCGCGTATAGGACGTGTTCCCGTTACAGAGCATCTTCAGTCCAGCAGAGTCAGAGTGAGCGCTCCAAACGCCTACTCCTTGTCGGAAACGTCCCTCGGATAGGTTTTGCGTGTCATCGACTATGCTTTCTATACTCAGGCCAAAAGTGCATATAGAAGGGGCAACCGAGCTGCCACTCTCACGTTCTGTCTGCCCTAGAGGATGTCCGGCGCCGTACCGCGTCCGTTCCGCCATCGTTCCAGGTCATACCGGTGCACTATGCACCTTCCCCACCATTGCCGCATGTTTCTGCGTATCTTTTTGGCCGCTCAAACGGTTTCTTATACG
>JAGHYT010000067.1:0-23448 GCA_017743535.1 Chloroflexus sp. | reverse complement strand
GCAACGGTATAGCGTCCATTATCAAGCGCAGCCATCGCGATCTTAAAGCCTTCCCCCTCTTCACCAAGCCGGTGCGAGAGCGGTACCCGCACATCGTTGAAGACAACGCCGCCGGTGTTGCCGGCGCGTACTCCCAATTTGCCGTGAATGGGGTAACTGCGGACACCGGGCATCGAGCGCTCGACGATAAAAGCAGTAATACCGCGTGGCCCAGCGCTGGGATCGGTCTTGGCAAACACCAGAAAGTTATCGGCCAGATCGGCAAGGCTGATCCAAATCTTCTCACCATTGAGAACGTATTCATCACCTTCACGGCGGGCGGTCGCCTGCATCGCTGCGGCATCAGTACCGCTATTGGGTTCAGTGAGACAGTATGCAGCCAGCTTCTCACCGCGCGCCTGCGGTACCAGAAAGCGTTGTTTTTGCTCTTCCGTTCCCCACTGAAAAATCGAGAGTGAGTTTAGCCCGGTATGCACACTCATCACCACACGCAGAAAGCTATCAACGCGCTCAAGCTCCTCGCACACCACGGCAAGCGCCAGATAATCCATGCCGGCCCCGCCGTAGCGCTGCGGAATACAGATACCGAGAAAACCAAGCTCTCCCATCCGTTTCAGAACCGGACGCAGATACGGTCGATCCTCTGGCCCTTCCGCCTTTGCGCCGCTTCGATCCCACTCGCGGATGTATGGTGCTACTTCCCGTTCGGCGAAGTTACGCACGGTCTGGCGCAGCATCTCGTGTTCGGGGCCGAGAAACATATCGTAATTTGCCGTCAAATCCATTGTGATACTCCTTTGTATCGGGCAGCGCAAAAATGCACGCTTACCGTTCGTCGAATACTCTGATTATACCGCGATTTGGGGGCAAGGCTCTTTCCTTCGCCAGTAGTTGCACAGAGCGACAAGAACACACTCACACCCCTGCCAACGGATAATCACCGATCCGTATGGTCACCTAGTAGCACGGGCTGAAAGGCCGTGTTTTGGGATGAACGGCTGGAACCCTCACCCACCTCATCAACCCCTTCCTCAATCTCTCCCCATACCAGTACATCTGCTACAGGCCCCTCCGCGAGCAGGTTGGGAACCTGATTCTATCTTTCCGGTGACGGGTATTGTCCTCCGTGCTCACTGCTCACCGCTCACCTCTATCCTCTCTCTTCTCAACTACACCACCTTGTGCTATAATACAAACCGACCGGTCGGTCGGTCTAAGTACAAAGTTAAGGAGAATACATCTTATGAAAAGTGAACGGCAGCGGAATCAAATTCTGGGACTGCTATTTGTCGGTGTCTTGATGGCAGCACTCGATATTGCGATCGTTGGGCCGGCATTGCCGGTCATTCAGCGCGTCTTTGCCGTCGATGAACGAGCACTGTCATGGGTCTTTTCAATCTACGTATTGGGCAATCTGGTTGGTACACCCACCATTGCTGCCCTCTCTGATCGCTTTGGACGCCGTCTCTTGTACGTCGCCAGTCTGGGCGGATTTGCCCTCGGCTCACTGTTGGTTGCTATCGCACCATCTTTTACCCTACTGTTGGTAGGTAGGCTAGTGCAGGGAGTCAGCGCTGGTGGTGTCATTCCGGTCGCTAGTGCCGTTATCGGTGACACATTTCCACCCGAGAAACGGGGATCAGCCCTTGGTTTGATCGGGGCGGTCTTTGGGATTGCCTTTCTCATCGGGCCGATTATTGGTGGATTGCTATTACTGCTCGGCTGGCAGTGGCTCTTCCTGGTCAACATCCCAATTGCGGCAGTTCTGATTCTGTTCAGCCTGCGGCTCTTGCCCGGACGCACGCGCACAACGACGACACCGTTCGATATAGCAGGGCTGGTAACTCTTGGCATCATGCTAACGGCACTGGCTTACGGGTTGACCGGCCTCGATCCAGATCAGCTTCGCGGCGGGACATTACCACTACTGGCGATAGGTGCGCTGATCGTGGCCGCCGCACTTGTGCCGGTATTCATTGCCGTCGAGCGACGGGCTGTCGAGCCGATCCTGCAACCAGCCATCTTTCGCTCACGGCAAATCTGGTTGACAACAGCATTAGCCATCGGCGCAGGGGTCGCCGAGTCGTCTATCGTCTTTGTACCAGCATTGCTGACCGCAGCCTACGGGGTAAGCAGCTCAACGGCTAGCTTCATGCTCTTGCCAATTGTGCTGGCAATGGCCCTCGGTTCACCAGTTTCGGGTCGTATGCTCGACCGACTCGGCTCGCGGATTGTCGTCAGCTTCGGGGTCGTTGTCAGTGGGATCGGGATGGCACTGCTTGGGATGTGGCCAACCAATCTGCTGATGTTCTACATTGCGTCAGTCGTTATTGGACTGGGTCTGGCAATCTTACTAGGAGCCGCATTGCGCTATATCCTGCTCAACGAAGTACCGGCCAGTGAGCGCGCTGCTGCGCAAGGCTTGCTAACGGTTACCATGGGCAGTGGTCAGTTGCTGGGAGCAGTATTGGTCGGATTGCTGGCAGCAACCGGTGGTGGTGAGGTTGCTGGATATAGTTTTGCGTTCTTGGTTATTGGCATCGTTATGCTTCTCCTCACGCCATTGGCACTTGGTTTGAAGAAGCGTGCCGCTGAGCGCTCCACTGCTCTGGCGGGGATTCACTCGTGAACGTACTTTAAGCATAGTTCACATCTTCCCGTATTTACCCCCTTCTGCTCAATCCGGCAAGCAACAGAAGGGGGCTTGAAAATAAGGTCACTGTTTCGCTTTATCTTTGACGTCAGGTTAAGATATACCATATTGCACTATTTTATCACTGCGAACCATCGTATGAGTCGACAGCAACACTCTGAACAGATTCGGAATCGGATCATTGATGAAGCGGCGCGTCTGATCGTTACGTATGGCTATGATGGCATCGCCATGCGCGAAATTGCTGAAGCTGCCGGCTTGTCGAAAGCCGGTCTTTACCATCATTTCCGTGATAAAGAAGATCTCCTGGTAGCGGTGCTAAACAACTGGGCCGACGAGATGGCAGAACTCGTTCGGAATGCCGAACGCCAACCGGACACGCGCAGCCGGTTGACAGCATTAATCCGGGGGTTGTTTGCACAGGCACCCACTCAGCGCGCCCTACTACGGTTAAGTAATCAAGATTTGCCCCGGCTAAGCAATACTGCCCGCGCCAATATCGAGCATTGCTATGCTAAAGGATTGATTGTGCCGATCTCGTCTATTATTCGCAACGGTGTTGAACGTGGCGAGTTGCGACCAGTTGATCCCCATACTGCAACATGGTTGCTGCTCGGTATGCTTTATCCATTCTTCCACACTGAGCAGGCTGAACCGGGCGAGCACAGTGCGGCAGTCGCCGATTTGATCATTACCACCTTTTTTGATGGATTAGCACAGCGGTAGTCGCTGCCACTGCCGCCATTCTGTGGTAGTTCACGCCGAACTGGCATGTAGGGCACTGCCTGATGAGCAGTAATATTTCACTACACCAATCCATGCCGCAGGGCATAGATGGCCGCCTGAGTACGATGTGCCAGACCAAGTTTGCGCAGAACGCCGGCAACATGGGTCTTTACCGTCTCTTCACTCACCGACAGTCGTACAGCAATTTCGGCATTGGTCAGCCCCTCTGCCAGCAATCTTAGCACCTCGCTCTCGCGTTCGGTCAAGACATCGCTGCTTTTCATCGTCTGAGCCTGGAGGATACGCTGCATAAGCGTTGGTTCAAATATTGCTTTACCCTGCACTGCTCCCCGCACTACTTCAAGCAACTGCTCCGGCTGGCTGTCTTTCTCGACGTAGGTGATTGCACCTGCTCGCAAGGCGCCAATGACTCGAGCGTCGTCAGCGTATCCACTCAGGATGATGATTTGTGTGCTCGGGAGCAAGCGCTTCAGACGACGGGTGGTTTCAATGCCGTCGATACCACCTGGCATAAGCACGTCGATCACAATGACATCCACCTGCCAGCTCTCTGCGAGTTGTAACGCTTCCTCTCCACTACTGGCCTCCCCAACGACAATAATATCGGGTTGAGCGGCAAAGTAGGCGCTTAATCCGCGCCGAACGATTCTGTGATCGTCAATAAGAGCGATACGGATAGGATTCATAGGCTGTCTCTCTGTTTCTTGCCTCCCTCATCCCCCTACGACGATGAGCGTAGGGGGATGGTTAATGATACCCGAGCAGGGTTCCCTATAATGTCGATGGACGATTCGCCGGTAGTGTTATTGTCTGAGATTCGCCGTAGGTCAGGCTACGCCACGCCCACTCCAATGGGCCGTACTGGAAGTGGCGAAGCCATAAGCGGCTGATCCCGATTTGCCCTACCCAGATCACGATACTGATCAGCAACCCGGCGAAGGCGCCTACCTGTCCAAACAACCCCAGTCCATAACTGTAGAAGATCAGGGTACAGATGATTGATTGAAGGATGTAGTTGCTCAACGCCATCCGACCTACTGCCGCCAGCGGTTGCAGACGACGGCGCCAGGCAGCAGTGCTCGTTAACGCTACGAACAGTGCCAGATACCCGTAACTCAGGATTGGGCCAGCAACCAGTATCAGAACAGGCCACAATCCTGCCAGTGGTGATGAGGGATCCGTTACCTGGATCTGCCATGCCAGGACAAGATTGGCAATCAGTCCTACTACGAGGCACACACCTCCGGCAGGTAGTCGACGCTCAGACGCTAGTCCTTCGTTCAGATTCCGAAAGATTTGGCGCTTACCAAAATACATACCGATCAGAAAGAGCGCCAGAATTTGGAGCACACCTCCATTCAGGAACAAGAAAAACAGGAAAAGCAGCCACTCAATGATGCGCCAGACGAAGATCTCTCCCCACGAGCCACGGGCGTAGATCTCGATAGTGCGCTGCTCCAGGTCGCGAAGCATCGCCATTCCTTCTGCCGCACCGCTCATGTCGCCCGCCAGCAGTGTACCCAGGGCCACAAAGCCAGTACCAAAGATGACCGGGATCGCTATCAGGATACCCGCCCAGATCAGGAGCGTGCGCGGCTGAACCTTGCGGAAGAGGAGCGCTACCAGCCCGACCAGCGCATAGACGAACAGAACGTCGCCGTTCCAAATGAGCAGCGCATGTATCAGACCAAATCCCATCAGGGCCAGCAAGCGACGCACCATAAAACGCCCCGGACTGCCGCCAACCGCCTGGATGCGTTCTATTTGCATCCACATACCCAGCCCGAAGAGGAATGAAAACAACGGGTAGAACTTGCCGGTGGCCAACGCCATAATGAGGAACTCGGTTGCATGATCGAGTACACTATCGCCGCGTGGCGTTCGGGTGAACTGGGCGATGAACGGGAAACTGAAGATTCCCATGTTGACGATCAGAATGCCTAGGAGTGCGAATCCACGCAGGATGTCGAGCAGGTCGATCCGTTCACGGGCTGGAGTTGGGGTTATAGCCTGTTCCATAATAATTCCTTTCCTTGTCATTGTAAGCCACTAGACTCCGGTTGCAACTCATAAGACGAATAAAACCACCAGTTGAGGTTCAGGCTGTCACTTCCGCTGCGCCAGGGCGCGGATGCGCTGCCAGGAGACGATCACCTGCATCGACAGATAGATCCATGTACCGAGCCACCAGGTTCCGAACCCGAAGATCGTCCACGGAGCAATGGTTGGAAGCATACCGGCGCCGTTATCGAACGCCGTGTTGGACGTGTCGAGTCCGCTCCATGCCATCACCATTCCAGCGATACCTCCCAGGATGCCGACGATGTTAGTGAGCAGGAAGGTGACGTAGAGTGCCATCGTCGATTGTTGCGCTTGAAGGGTTGACCACTCGCCAACACGTGCCGTAAGGGTACGTTCGACGTGCCACTTGATCGCCAGTAAGACGAGAGCAATCACACTCACTGCTATCGCGACTGGTGGAATGCGTATCCATATGAACCATCCAATCGTAACGCAGAGCGCGTGGTATGTCAGCGTCAGAATACGAGCAACCATACGCAACCGGCACACCTGTACGTCACCAACCGGTTCAACCACTGCTTGCGAACTCTCTAGCGCCTCCAACCGCCGGATTTGCCGCCGGGTAAGAATGATGCTGAGAAGACCGAGAGGAATAAGCAGAGGATATCCGAGCGCAAGGAATGAGATGAACCAGCGCTGATCGAGCTTATCGTGGAAGAGAGTGACTACCTGTGTCGGCCCAAATAACCCACTGTAGACCAGGACCTGAAATACGACCATAAATGCAAGCACGAACCAGTGTTCGCGCAACTGAATCCGCAGCGCAGGTATCGTTGCCCATTCACTCAACCGGGCATCGAGCACCCGGTAAAGGCGCAAGAGACTAACGATGGCAACAACCAAAGCAACGGCGATGATCAGCACTATGACAATGCTACGTAGTGATAAGGCGAACCATCCCAGCAAAATCATCAGAAAGATGGCTGTCATGATGTCATATGATCGCAACACCTTCCGCCAGATCGAATCAGGATCATGCTTCAGAGCACGACGGCGCCAGTTCCATGTTGCAAATGCCAGCGGCACACCAGCGATGGCGCCGACGATCCCGAAGCTTGCAAGATAAGATAGACCGCTTCCGGTGATCGCAATCAGTAACGGGAATAGAGCGAGCACGAACGCAGTTCCCGTCAGTGCAGTCAGACCACCTGCAACATAGACATGCTGAAGGTTTTCTTCTTTCATACGTCGTTCCTTTTCCTTATCAGCTTCGAGTTCCAGGAGTGGAATGCGAAAGCATACGGTGGTTCCGGCATTCGGTGTCGAGCGCACCGCCAACGTTCCACCGATCGCCTCGATGCGCGTGCGCATGTTGGTCAGCCCCATGCCAGAAGGGGTTGTCGCCGGATCAAACCCCTGTCCGTCGTCAGTGATGCAAACGCGCAGCACCTCACTTCCGTTCGTTGTCTCACACGTCAGTGCCACCTGAGTGTGGCGAGCCCGTGCGTGGCGCGCCACGTTCGACAGTGCCTCTTGCACAACGCGAAAGATCGTCTCTTGCGCGCCGAGCGGCAGGCGGCCCTCATCGGGCAACACATCGTAATGCAGCTCGGTGGTCACTTCGGCGCGAAAGCGCAGTGCTTCGAGTTGATCGCGGATGGCTTCGATTAGGCCCACGGTTGCCAGCGGTTGCGGGCGCAGTTGGGTCAACAGCGCCTTCATCTCCGCCATCGCCGCCTGCGACAGATCGCGCACATGCTGGATGTGTTGCACTATGGCTTCAGGGTTGTGATGAAGCAGACTTTGCGCCGTTGCAGCAGCAACATTGATGCTGAACAATTGCTGCTTGATGGTATCGTGCAGATCACGCGCCAGACGGTTGCGTTCCTCTTGGATGGCAGCCTCGCGCAATTGGGCGATCAGTGCCGATTGTTGCTCACTAAGATCGCGCATCCGCAGTTCGATTTCTCGCCGCAACTGAGGGATGATCGCCTGTCGTAAGGTTAATGTAACCAGGAGCAATACTATTCCCTGCCCAACAACGACTGCCAGGGCTATGAGACGGGCTACCTGACGCGATGCTGGTGGAAAACCTGACCAGATGGCGATCAGATCCTGCCCGGAAACAATCAGGAGCGTGGAAGTTACTGTTAGAACCCCAAAACCAGCTTTCAGGATCAGGATGATCAACATCGCAGTTGAGGCTTTTTGATGTTGAGAAGGACGAACGCTCAATGAGAGCAGTACGCTGATGATCCCAATTGCCAGAAACGCGACGCCTATTGCCCAATCACCGATAACGATGGATCGTGCACCAAATCCACCAAGAAACCCGCTTGTCACTACCACCAGAGCTGCAGCAACGATTTCGATGCGTCTGATGCTTTGATCGCGATCTGCCATAACCAGCTCCACCTGCTCTATCCAACCGAGTGTACAGGAACAGCATACAGGGAGCGGTATCGGTATGCTACCCTTGATACGGTGAATTCAGCTCACTCGTTTGGGGGAAGGATTTGGGAATCGATTCCCATGGGGTTTGCAGGGCTTTGACCAGACGATGCAAAAACGGCGGGACATCGATGAACATCCGGGTGCGCGAGCCGCCAGCCCGCGTTATGTGGAGGTTGGTCCCCACCCTGACCGTGCGCTGACGAGGATAATCAGCGCATCGACGAAGAGCCTGACCGTAGACCACCGTCGGAACAGGAAGCTGCCCCTTCTGCACGCGCTTCTGCTCCTCTCCCCCTCTTTCCGCATCATCTGCTGAGTCGAAGGCAAACGTTTAACAGCCCCAGCACAACACCCCACCACCTTGACAAGCCGTCAGTGCTCTACTACACTGGCAAAGCATTGAACAGCATCCGCATAAGGAGTATCGCATGGCGCGGGTGGTCGCCGTTATCAATCTCAAAGGTGGAATCGGCAAAACCACAACTGTCGTAAACGTCAGTGCTGGTCTGGCGCTGAAGGGCGCCCGCGTGCTGCTCATCGATATAGATGCCCAGGGTAATCTGGCAATGGCGCTGGGTGTACAGCCAAAGCGTACTCTGTATGAAGCGATTGTTGATCACAAACCGTTGGCCGATGTGCGCGTGTCTGCTCGCCCTAACCTCGATCTGGTTGCTGCCAACGAGAGCTTACTGCTGGCCCATCAGGCGATTGCCGGACGGGCCGATTGGGTGCGTGTGCTCGAACAATTGGTGCGGCCATTGCGTCAGGAATATGACTTTATCTTCTTCGATTGTGGTGGTTCGCTGACAGTCCTCAATCAGAATGCGTTGATCGCAGCAACCGATGTCATTATTCCAACCACTGTCGAGCCGTTTGCGATCAAGGGTCTTGAGAAACTGATAGCCCAAATTGGTCGGGTGAAAGGGGGAACGGCAGTTGTGCGGGCAATCATTCCGACGATGGTCGATCCCCGAATGAAGCAGTCAATCACGTTACTGGCCCATCTAAATCGCACCTATGGTCAACTGGTGTTACCTCCGGTGCGAGTGAATGTTCGCCTTTCAGAAGCCTCAGCCGTGGGTAAGACGATCTATGAACACGATCCGCGCTCACGTGGTGCTATCGATTACGCGCAGATTGTTGAGTTGTTGAGTAAGATGTGGAATATGCAACCGGCCCGGCTGGTTGCCGCGCAACCACCCGCACCACCAATGGCTGCACCATTGGTAACAGGAGATGGCGCTGTGCAGACAACCACTTGCCCGAATTGTGGTCACGCTCTGCAACGAGCAACGGTCGCCGGATACCGGATTACCTACTGTACGAATTGTCGGTACCGTCGGCAAGAGCTTATCAATGGTGATCGATAGCAAGCAAAACCGTTGAGTGCAGGGGCAGTAAGGACACCGGATCACCTGTGTTATCTGAGCGAAAGTTCTCCCATTTGTTGTATCGGTTGCTGTGTGTCGCAACGATGATGATCGGTGTTGGCGGCTACTGGTTGATTCAGCGTCGACCAGTGAGTATTGCGCAGGGGATCATCGTCGTTGACGGCTTGAGTTGTCTGGTACTCTTCAGCGCTGGGCTGCTGGTGCTAACAATACCGGTTCAGTGGCGACGAGTATGGCAATTGCTGGCGCTAATCGGGGCAATGACCAGTGGGCACATTGCCGGTCTGGCAGGTGGGTTACTGGCTGCAACAGCTCTCAGTCGGCGTTGGGATTATCGGCTGGCCGGGCTGGCATTGGCCGGTGGGTATCTCGGTATTGGCGGAAATGCCGCTTCCTGGTGGATCACACTGAGCGGTGATGGCCTCAACAGTGTGAGTTTTGTCGGCTTGCTGGTAGGAGCAGCACTTGCGGTCGGGGCACTCGATGGCGCGATGAAGCGGGTCTCATCATTTGAGCCGCTGATGGCGCTGACGGCGTTGGCTGCGCTGCTTCGTCTCTACAGTGTGGGGCCGTGGAATCTGGGCTGGCAATTTGCGACGTTCGTGGCGGGGTGTGCTTTATCTTTGTATGCAGCCTGGCAAGCTGTGACTGCTCAAGATGCCCAAGACACCGAAGTCTGGTTGCAGCGTGGTATAAGTGGCCTGGCGTTGATTGCAACTGGCTGTGCTACACCGGCCGGTGTGGTTGCCGCCGGTCTGCTTGTGCTTCATCTCAGTGTGCGACAACTGGGCCAGCCGGCTCAGGGGATCGCGCCATGGGCTGGCTGGCTGCTCACCGGTGCTGTGCCGGGATCGCTCGGCTTTATGGCGTTCTGGTCGGTCAGTGCAGCAGCCATGGCTGCCGGAATCGCCGTGCTGGCTATGGTGGTCTGGGCAACGGCCCTCTGCCTGATGTTGGCCGCCGGACGTCAGATCGGTGGGGTACGGCAGCGACGTGGCGCTATGGCAGCGATCATCAGTCTGGCTGCGGGCCTGGCAACGCCAATCCTGGTACGTTGGATGTTACGCCCCATAAGCGATCACCTTCAGGGAGGTCTGACCCCCTACGGCGTCATTGAACCATGGGGGTGGGCTGGTCTGCTGGCACTTGATGCCGGGTCGCGTCCTGCTGCAACTGCGCCCGGTCTGGTACTCCTGGTGATGTTAGGACTGATCGGGGCGCTGGCCTGGGTGATCATTCGTTGGCGAGAGAGAGTATGAGCGATATTCTCGGCGCGCTTGGTCAGGCCTGGCCGCGACTCTTGCTCTATCCGGGTGGCATCAGTGCATTGTTGATGGTGCTGATCGTCGCACGTTTACGCGGGATACCACCGGCAACTCTGGGGCCATTCACCCTGATCGATCTCCTCCCACCGTTGAGCGTTATCACGTTGCTGCCCTTGACACCGGCCGCGCCGTTTGCCTACGGTCTCGATGTTCCAACGGCGCTTCTAATGCTGTTGTGGCCATCGTTCCGTCGGGCAGCAAGGGAACGGATCGCACCACAACAGATGCTCGAATGGTATCTACCACTGCTGATAGCAGCAACAGCCCTCGTCAGCGTAACGACTACGCTCGATCTGAGCGGTTTGCTACGCTGGCCAGCCGAACCACTACGCCAACTTTGTTTTCTACTTGGGGCACTGGCGTGGATCGCGGCTGTGCCGCCAATCACCTCACTTCAAAACGATCTGGCAGGAGCCTGTAGCGAGGTGGGATTATTGCTCATCGGGGTCCTACCACTCATCGCCGGGTTGAGCACCCTTCCCATCATAAATCAGATACCACCATTGATCTTGGTACCGGCAACGCTGATCGTGGCCGTCATAGCTGCCGGTAGCACTCGCCATCTCTCGTTGCCTAGCCGGTATCTACTCGCCGGTATGGCACTTCTAGTAAGCGGATTTCCCGTCAGGTAAACCTGATTCATGCGGCATCCACCGTGCGATACCCACCATTCCCATGTGGATGAAACGTATCGCTCAGATTCGCGATGATGGTGCGGGCCAGATTCAACTCAGAACGCAAGAGCTGGCGTAACGTCTGGGCATCACGATCTTCCCACTGCTCAAATAAATCAACCATCGTCGAGCTAACCAACTGCACGGCCTCCAATTCGACACGCTGACCGACCGGTTGATATATTCGACGCACTTCAACCGAGATCCCTTCGCCGTCAACAATCTCGGCTGGAAAGTGCCGTTCAAATGCCTGATAGACGGCTCGCTGAAACATCCGCACCAACTCAATATCGCTGCGATCACGGTGATTGGTCAGGGTAACTGTGTATGTTAGAGTCAGTTCGAGTGGATCAGCAGGAAGGTCCCGTCCTTCGCTAATCAATTGATGCACAGGCGACCAGGTGAAATTAATTTCTAACCATGGCGGCATCGTCGCCAACGTCAACGGCTCGGCGTGTTCGGGAAAGAGTTCTATTTTACAAGTACGATCATGCGTCGCCGGAATGACGCTCTCTATCAGCGCATGCTCATGCAGACCGACGCTCAGCCATGCATCTTCCAGCGCCATCACGAGATCGTCGTAGGTTACCATCAAAGCTACTCCTTGCGTCAGTATCATAACCTTTTGATTGTACCCCAGTCTGGCGATGATAGCAAACCTGTTTATCATTCAGGGTATAGCAACGTTTTCATCCCACTCGTCAGCAGGAAGAGAAGCGGATTGGAGGGGCGATTTCCACCCTGCTCCCACGTGTAGGTATGGTTATCTCGCTGCCATACCATATCCCGGCACACTGTCGTTCACTGCACGGTAGGGGTGAGTTCCGGTCATCGCACGACACAGACCGACGCTCTAACCGACTATGAAGCCAACTGCCGCAACTGCGCTGGATCAACCAGAATGATTGCATCATCAACAACGCGGATTAAGTTTGCTTCGCGCATATCACCCAGAGCTTTAGTGACAGTCTCACGGTATGCGCCGATCATCTCAGCCAGTTGCTGATGAGTGTAACGCACGAGACTTGGTGGGGTCATGCCGTCAGCCGGGTCACCGGCCAGATCGAGCAATAAGGCAGCGAGGCGTTGCGGTACACTCTTGAATGCAATATCGGCCAGGCGCTGCTCCATCGTGCGGAGACGCACACCCATCAGCTCCATCACATCAATGGCGGCACTGGGATAACGACTGAGAAAGCGCCGTAACGATTCTCGTTCGATCTGTGCCACCACACAGTCAGTCATTGATTCCGCGTATGTATCGTGAGTTCCCGTTCCGATGAGCGCCATCTCGCCAAAGAGACTCGGCGGATGCAGAACTAACAGCGTTAGCGCACGTCCTTCGGGTGACAGCTTGTAAATGCGAACCCGACCCTGTTGCAGAAAAAAGACATAGCTACCGACCTCGTTCGGCGAGTGAAAGATGTGGCCCGCCGGATAGGATGCCATCTGCAACAACGCCTTCAGGTCGGCGCGAGCAGCCGGATCAAGATCGTGAAAGAGATTTAGAATATCGCTTGCCTCCGTCATTCTTGCCTCTCTGCGGCTACAAAGCGTGTACCACCGTTGTGCAGACCGGCCAGGTTGACAATCCGTACACTGGCTGCACCACGGTTCAGGGCTGCCAGAGCTGACCGCACTTTCGGGATCATGCCGCCACTAATAACACCGGTAGCAATGTATTCCTCTACCGCAGCAGGCGTCAGGGTCGGGGTGACCTTTCCTTCAACCAGGACACCGGGGACATTGCTGATAAAAACCAGTTCTGTATCACCGAGTTCACCAGCAATCGCTTCAGCGACCATATCAGCGTTGACATTGTAGCTCAGACCATCCATGCCCAACCCAACCGGAGCAATAACCGGCAACCAGCCCAGGTTAAGTAAGGCGCGTAATGCAGCACCGTCAACGGACGTAACTGTTCCCACCCGACCTAAATCGCGACCAGCCGGGCGGTACGGTTCACAGCGCAACAAGCCAAGATCGAGGCCACTCAACCCCAACGCTTTTACCCCAGCCTGCACCAGCGCGGTCACAATTCGTTTATTAATCGTACCGCAAACAACGCGCTGCATAATATCCATAATCGCCGGTGATGTTACACGCAGGCCATCAACAAACTCGACCGGTAACCCGGCCTGCTCAACCGCAGCGCTGATCTCTTTCCCACCGCCGTGTACCAACACTGCCGGCTGCTGAAGATCACGAAGAGTGACCACCAAACTATCGAGGAATGTCGGGTCATCGAGTTCATGACCACTAACCTTCATCACGCTAATCATCGTCACCATGAAGCGTACCCATTCTGTCAGAGTGATCGACCAACCAATTTCTGCTGTTGGACAACAATACGATGCGCTATATCGCGACCGGTATATCTTATCAACGCCTGCTGATAGTGGAGTGTGCTCCAGATCGGAACAAGCGGCATAGCTATGGCCAACCCGATCACCCACGCGATTGCACTTAACCCACGGGTGAGTGGATGTTCGGCGCCGAGGAGAAACCCGAATGGCACCGGTAATAAAATACCGACTGCTACCGTAACGATCAGGGCAATTGTACTAAAGATCAACGCTGCACAGATAAAAACCAGCAGATTATGTCCGAGACGAGAAAAAAGAAGCCCCCAAGATAGACGAAAAGCTCTACTCAGCGAAAGTTTGTTATCAAGAAGTGGTTGTACCCCGTACAATGCGGCCAGTAATCCTGCACTTATGAATACAAAGTAAAGAAAATATATTGCCAAAAACATAAATAACAAGATTGGCAAGAACAACACGCCAAACGATGAATTGGAAAGAATACTCACAAACACGACAATGTACATAATAAATAGAATCACTCCACAACTTATCCCGAAGAAAAATCCAAAGACGACAAAAAAGATCATCATCGATAGCATCGCCAACAGGCCAGCATATCCGATAGCCAGCAATCCACGCCCCACTTGTGGCCGCTGCCAGATCACGTTACGCAACGATGGTGTCTGTCCAGCGAGCACCAATTGCATTCCTCGGATGATCGGAGGTGTGATGAGGAGAGGCACCAACAGCAGGCTACTGACTAGCAACAGCACATCTTCGGCACTAGCCTCAATCAAATTTTCGATGGTCAAGAGGATCTGAAAGGTGACAATCATTGCCGGCAAACTAAAGATACCCGCCAGGGCCAGAAAAGAACTCAGATACCGCCGATAGATCATCACACCAGCATCGAGCAGGATCATCACCTCGTCAAGTGTTGCGCGGAAATTGCTTAGCATAAGATTATCATTAAATATTAGATGTATATGGACAATAGCATATCATAACTGAAGGAAGCGAACAATACCCCACCATTCAATCGATATTGAAAATAACATTATCAACTAAGGGTTCCTTCTAAACCGCCATACTGATCCGTTATCATCCTGGTATACCCGAGAAAAGTGTAACTGATCTGAAGCCATCCACTCACTCTCCGGCCAGATTATTGTGTTATCGTTAAAAACGACAATGAGATCGATTTGATGTTCAATCAGATTCTGCAACCAGATCTCGCGATTTGGTTCACTGCTCCGGTTGTCAGGGGGTGAAGGAATGGGCTGATTAGGTGAATCGGTTGCTCAACTTCGTGGAGAAGCTTTCCCTCGCCAACATTTATCGCTACGACGCGATTCTTTATGTGATGTCCGACCAAAGGCAGCGGAACAGCCGTCCCAACATAGGCTATTCGCTGTCCCGAAGAGTGCTGATTGACCCATCGCCAGATTCGACCTAGATGGTCATAATGTGCTCGATCATAGGCATAAAATTCGTATTGATCGTACCGCTCTAACCCTGCAGACAGTACGAAGATGAGGCAAAAGCCGATACAAACTGACACTAATCGCGGTCGTTGTAACCAATAATTGTAGATATACCAGATAAGATAAGCAAATGTAACGATACCAAGCAGATATTGGATAACCGTCCAGGCCGGTATTTGTTGGGCATAATCCCACAATGCCTTTCCAGCTTTCAGGTCAAGATGAAGTGAATTGGGGGATGGTTCGAACAAGTTGGTTCCCATCGATAGTGCACTAGCGAGTAAGCTAACGATAATCCCAATGCATGCACCTATGATGAGCCATCGCTGTTTCATCTGTTCAGAAGAAAGGATGTCAACCGAAACGAAATAAGCGACCAATAGCAAAACCAATAACATTGGCGCTGCTAGAAAGCGAGGAGATTTGATTGGCAGTTGCACCATGAATATAAATATGTAGGAAATAATCAACAAGAGTAAGAATATGTGTTGAAGTGACCATTTCTTCTGAAGAATTGATCGGAAAATAGAAGGGATTGCCAGGATGAGTAAAATGCTTATATTGAAATATCCTGGCTCGAACGGTAACAGATGCAAATTATATATACTAAAAGAATGCTGATCAAACCATTGCTTATCAATAACACCCGGAAAAGAGAACGGACCAACCGTCAGGCGATACGGATACAACGGATTACCCGTTACCAGCCAATTCCTTACGTAACTGAAACTTCCAAGGAGCACTACAGGAAGCGCAATGGCTGCTATACCAGCTATAGCGTACCGCCAGGATACTCGACATTGTCGCCAGATGATTACTACAATCCATGGTGAAAACAGGCTGCAAAAAGCAATCGCAAAACCTTTCACACCAATGGTGAGACCAATGGCAATTCCGGCCAGTACAATGTCCCTGATGGTCTTTGTGCGACTGGCACGCAAGACAGTTGCTAAAGATATTAACCAGCTTGCTACGAAGATCACATCGTTTGTTGACCAAAGTGTGCCGGTAACGTTGATCATTGGGACAAATAACGTTAACAACGCGGCCCATCGTGCTGCCGTTACCGGCATATCACACTGGCGGGCAACAGCGTAAAGACCAAGGGCGCTAAACAAGATAAATGGAGCTTGTCCAATATCGGCAACGGCGAGAGAGTCAAAGGGTAGTATGAGCCAAAGGTAGATGAGACTAGAGTTAATGGGATAGTACGGAGGAGCTGGATCACCGAAGGGAAGGGGTAGTATTGTAAGGGTTCCATCCCGATACCATGTTGCCGGGAAATAGAGATGATAATTCAATGAATCCCAATTGCCAGGAGGTGCGATTAAGTTGATCGCTGTCAATAAAGCAGTGAATCCAACTCCAACGAACAAGAGCTTCCGTTCAATGGTCGTCCAATGTCGTAAGATAGAACCGTAGCTTTGATCATTTACTGGTATACCCCGACTGTAGACTTTGGCGCAAATATATGCAGTGAGACTTGTGAGTAACACGAGGATTGCAGAATAACGTAATGAGATCAACTCAAAGAAATGCAGTATTGTTATATTTAAAACTATTTGCACCCAAATAAGAAGGAAAATCACGATAATTTGTTCATATCTTCGATAACTATGACTAAAAAATGCCCGCTGAAACCATAACGCATTAACAAAGATTAGGAAGTTAATTATAATCCCTAGAATAACCCTGACAATGGTGAATAAGAACGTTGACTCTGACATCTTTTTTCTATCCAAATAAATACTACAAAGACACGACTCGGAATTATAGCATGAAAAACGTCAGTCCTTGAGATCTCCTCTCTCAGCGTCTCCTCAGCACACAATCTGATCACTCTCAGCCACCAGCCGCAGCAACTCAGCTTCGCTCAGATCAGGTCGCCGTAGCTCAGCAAATATCCGCCGCAGCTTTTGCTGATCGATGGGACGAATCGCCGCCAGTTGCGTAACAAATGCCTCATCATCGAGTGTCTGTGCAATGCCATACGGCTGGCCAAGGCGCCGCCGAAGCATATACCGGTAGTGTTCAGCCGCATACGCAATCTGTCGCGTCTTGTGAAGCATCATCGCCATGCTGTCAATGTATTCTCTACTGCTCCGCCGGGCAACTTCACTGCGTAGTGGTAAGGGACGAGCAAAACGACGACTACCGGCCAGCAGGTAAAGACCAACGACGGTCACGCTGTAGATCACTGCCCAACCCAGCGGATGGTTCAACAGCAGCGCACGCAGATCGGCATTCGGTACAAACCCGTGATGAAACTCGTCAAACACGATACGCTTGTCGGCGGGCAGCCAATGGAGCAGATTGAGGAGAAAGGCCGCCGATGTCGGATCGCGCAGTCCGGTGTTGGTAAACGGGTAAAGACTTGCCACCACGATGACATAGCCGTTGCCAAAACGTTGTCCGACAACGATGGGCTGCCCTTCTGCGATTGCAAGTGGCGCCAGCACTGATTGTGGTGCAGTGCTCGCTATCGCGACACACGTCTCGAGCGAGAAGTTCTCTAACGCTGGTGAACCCAATGCCGGATGAATCGCTGTCGCTAAAGAGATACACGTGCTCCTTTTCAGTTCTAGATCAAAGACTGCTAGGAGCGGCGCTACAGCACTACGCGGTGTCGGACGATTATCGGCTATCACCAGAACACCACCATCCTGAACCCAGTTGGTCACAGTTTCTACATGCGATGGTTCATACCGTTCACCCGGCCCTAGTACGAACAGTAGTCCATCTCCCTCAGAGAGGATAAAAGGACGGTATGCCAGGCGATCAACGCGACCAGTATACATACGTTCAAGCCAGCGGTAGAGCGCCAGAACACCGTTATCTGCACTGCTAAACGACGTTGGCCGTGTATCCAGCGTTTGCTGACCGCTTTGTTCGGCAGTGTACGCAGCGAAAGCACCTAATCCAAGAAAGAGAACGAGCAGGATGATAACTTCAAGCCGTAGCTTCATATCTGGTTCCTGTCTGCCCGATCAATGTTGCTACCTGTTGTTCGTATGCGCGAAAGGTGTGCTCATCGATGGTTTGCAGTCCATACCAGACCGCTTCGAACGTGGCGATGATCGGCGTCAGTTGTGCGTAGAGTGGTGGTTGATCGCGAAGCCGGGACAGGTATTCGCGATTAGTCAGTTCACGCTGGAAAGATAGCAACTTCTGTTCATCAAGCCAGAGTAGCGCAGCCAGGTAGAGATAACGAACGGCATTCCGACGATCCCCGGCGCGCTGTGCTGCTTCTGCCAGTTGCTGCGCTTCGCTGAAGGTGACCGGTTCTGCTTCTGCATCAGGTTTGGCGAGTTGGATCACCGGACGTAGCGCACGCCGCATATTTCGTGCCCGAAAGAAGATCAGGCCACCGAACAATAGCCCCGTGATCGCCAGTATCACCCAGACAATCGGCGTTATCTGCGAGGGATCGCTCAACTCTGGCGCAACTGGCACGTCTGGAATATCGGGAATCAAGTTGGCCAATCCTTCGAGGAGCCAATCGAGAAAGCGGGTGAACCAGCTTTCGGACCGGTCACGGTTGAAGGGTGGTTCGTTCAAGACCGCCTCCCATTGTTGCAGTGCATCGGCGGCAATCGCTGTACCCGGTGGTAACGCATCTATCAACGCCCCTAATCTGCTCGCAATTGCTGGTGTATCCGGTACCGACTGCCCCAGCGCCTCTGCCAGCCAATAGTGATCGACGTGTGCTAACTCGCCATTGGGCATACGAACATGACCGATTGCGATCAGTTCATCAACTAACGCCCGTAACTCTAATAGATCACCACGTTGAGCGGCAGCATATGCCGCTCGTAACAACCGGTCATAATCGGTCAGCGATACTTCCATCGGCTGGGCAAAGGTGAGAATGGGCAACTGACACCAGAGCATTATCAGCACAATCAGCAGAGATTTTCGTTTCATTGGTATTTATCCTTGACCGTTAGAAAACTTTACGGTATAGTAAAAACAAGAGTGTGACAAAACCTGTGCATTATCGCTTCGTGGGAGGATAACCAATGGCCCCGCAACGTCGGGAAAAACTGAACGGTATCTGGATCTCAGATATTTCAATTCGCCAGCCCGTCTTTATTACCATGGTGATGCTTGCGTTCATCACCTTCGGTATTCTCTCATTCCGCTCGACTCCCGTCAACCTACTGCCAGAAATTGATGTTCCGATCATTGCGGTAAGTGTCACTTATCCCGGCGCTGGTCCGGAAAGCGTTGTAGATCAGGTCGTCAAACCAATTGAAAATGCGGTCAACACACTTGCCGGATTAAAGCACATCACGTCACAAGCTAATGAAGGATCGGCGTTGATTATTCTCGAGTTTGAGGCTGGTAATGAAGCCAAACAGCTCGAAGAAGATGTTCGCCAGCGCGTGAACAGTATTTTACCTCAATTGCCACGCGACGTTAGACAACCGGTCTTCCAACGCTTTGATCCTAATCAATCGCCGGTGATGCAGATCGCAGTGGCTGACACCTCCGGTCGTTCACCGCTTGAACTGCGAACCTTGATTGATGAAGAGATTGTTCCGCTCATCCAACGTGCTCCTGGTGTTGGTTCGGTGACGGTATCCGGTGGTCAGCAGCGACAGATCAACGTCTGGCTCGATCTGGCTAAACTTCAGGCCTACGGTTTGCTACCTGCGCAGATCAGTCGTTCACTCCAGCAGGCAAACGCGAATCTTGGGCTTGGCACATTGGTTGAAAACAACACCGAGATTAGTCTACGAGTACCATCTTTGCTGCGTAGCGTCGAAGATATTGCCCGAGTACAGATTTCAGGGACACCCTACCGGATCGGCGATGTCGCCGTTGTCGAGGAGGGGGTAGCCGACGTTACGACCATTTCCCGTCTTAACGGTAACGAGGCAATTATTCTCAATGTGCTCAAGCAATCCGGCGCCAATACGGTGACGGTTGCCGATAATGTCTACCGAGCGCTCGATCAGGCGTTTGCCGCCTACCCTGAACTCACCTACACTATTCCGCTCGACACCTCAGAGGCGGTGCGGTCGTCGGTGCTCTCCTCGTTGGAAGAGCTGATGTTTGCCTCGATTGCCGCCTTTCTGGTGGTCTGGTTCTTCTTCGGTAATTTACGCAGCACCATCATCACGATGTCCGGTCTACCGGTCATCCTGATCGGTACGTTCATCTTCATGCCGATCTTTGGCCTAACGATCAATTTGGTCACACTCCTCGCCCTCTCGCTCTGTGTCGGTCTGGTGATCGACGACGCAATCGTCGTGCGTGAAAATATTTTCCGCCACCTCGAACGGGGTGAGAGTGCCCGCGTTGCCTCATCACGCGGTACCTGGGAAGTTGGACTATCGGTCGTAGCGATGACGCTGACAATTGTCGCCGTCTTCATTCCGGTGACGTTTGCCGAGGGTGTGGCAGGCATCATCTTTAAATCATTCGGTCTCGTTGTCTCAATAGCCATTCTACTCTCACTGGTCGAGGCCTTCACCTTCGCCCCTATGCTCTCGGCCAATCTGTTTCCGAATGTTAAGGTGAAACCCAAGCCACACAGCGAAAAGCACCAGCCAATCGTCGAGGTGCCAATCTCCGATGAGGTCAGTGAGCGTGATATTGGGTTGCTGCAAGAAGCGAATGAAGACCCTGGACGGATGGGGCGCTGGTACGGCAAACTGCTCGGCTGGACGCTGGCGAGTTTGCGCAACCGGATGATTGTCATCGGCGTGGCTATTGCCGTGCTGCTCCTGAGTGTCTGGGTCGCCAGTGGGCTGAAACTCACGTTCTTCCCCGAACAAGACCCGCACGAGTTTATTATGCGCTTTGAGGCAACACCCGGTACAACACTTGCTGAAACCGACCGTCTTGCCCGCCAGGCTGAGCAGATTCTGCTAAACGACCCGGCAGTTGAGAATGTGATTACTCGTGTCGGATTTCCTGGCTTTCCAGAGCGGGCTGAGTTTGCTGTTACCCTAGTTGGCCGAACACCAACCCTCCCTACCCAGGAACGCTTACGAGCACAGTTAGATTTCTTACCTCGTTTGAGCTTCTCGGTGCCGAGTTTCCAACCGTCAAGCGCCGGTGTCGAAGGACGTGAGTTGCAGGTTAGTTTACAGACAACCAGCCCGGCGACTGAGCTAGCTCCTATCGTGGAAGCAATTAAGCGCGAGATGGCTGCTATTCCAGGCTTAGTTGACATAGATAGCAACCTGCAAACGGGCAAGCCAGAGCTGCGCCTCCGTGCTGATCCAACCCGGATCGGTGAACTGGGTATTACCAATGAAGATATTGCCACATCAGTGCGTGCTCTGATTAACGGTGATCGGGCGACAGTCTTGCGTACCGAAAAAACTGACCTTGATATTGTGGTACGGTTAGCACCTGAGGATCGGGCCGGTGTCGAAACACTGGGTGCAATCAGCATTCCGACCCGCGCCGGTGTGGTGCCACTCAGTTCGTTGGGTACGCTCGAACTGGCATCGAGCCTGGTCTCGATCCGACGCTACGACCGCCTGAACCAGGTTCTGATTGGTGCCAACCTTGAAGGAGTCAATCTCACCGATGCTCAGGCTGCGTTGCAAGCGCGTATTGAAGCGCTCAACATTCCACCAAACGTGATAGTGAGTTACGTCGGTACCTTTGCGCAAACAAATGAGGGCTTCTCGTCGCTCTTCCTGGCGATGGGTCTCTCCGTGCTGTTCGTGTACATGGTGCTAGCATCACAGTTTGGCAGCTTTACGCAGCCGCTGGTCATTATGATGGCGATGCCATTTAGCTTCATTGGCGCCTTCCTCGCGCTCCGCCTGATCGGGATCGATCTCGACATTACCGGAATGATCGGTCTGATCATGCTGCTCGGTCTGGTGGTGAAGAACTCGATCTTGCTAGTCGATTTTACGAACCGTTTGCGCGATCTGGGCCTCGATAAACATTCGGCGCTCAAACTGGCCGGTGCGATCCGTTTGCGACCGATTTTGATGACGGCGCTTTCACTGGTTGCCGGTGCAATGCCAACGGCGCTTGGCATCCATGTGCTGGCAACCGGCGAAGGCAACGAGTTTCGCAAGGGTTTGGCCTGGGTTTTGATCGGCGGTATGCTTACCTCAACCCTCCTGACATTGTTAGTGGTACCAACAGTGTACAGCCTGATGGATGCTGCAGTCACCTGGCTGAAACAGCGGTTTGGGATCGGTCAGGTGCACGAAGGGTTTGAGCTACCGGCGCCTGGGCCTGCTGGAGCGGTTACGGCAGCTCAGTCTGCTACTTCGGTTACTGCGCCAACAACGCGACCGGCTGGTCCAACACTGCCATCGGCGCCGGCTGGTGAGCCATCGGCAGATTAAAGATATGGGTAACAGCTTGCAAAGGGAACAAGGAGCAAACAGGATCATGCGACGTATTCTTGTCACGACATGCATTGGCGGGTTGTTCACGGTACTTGTCGGTTGTGCTGCCCCGACACCGGCGCCGACGCCCGTGCCCACCATTGCTGCTCAGGTACAACCAACAGCCGCGCCACAACCGACAACAGCGCCAATTACGCTCGAACTGCCAGCGCAGACGATCAGCCTGGGCGTGACAGCCAGCGGCGAAGTGGTAGCCCGCAATAGCGCCGAGCTGAGCTTCCGCATTCCCGGTGTGGTTGCCGAGGTCTTCATTGCTGAAGGAGACGCGGTAAAGGCTGGTGATCCGCTGGTAGCGCTCGACGCCCGTGAACTGGAATTGCAGGTTGCTCAGGCCGAAGCTAGTCTGGCTCAGGCTCGTGCAAATTACGAACGGCTGATCGAGGGCGCAACACCTGAAGAGATCGCTGCGGTTCGTGCCCAGGTTGCGCAGGCACAGGCGGCACTTCGCCAGGCACGGGGTAGTGTAACCGATGCCGACATTGCTGCTGCCGAGGCTGCGCTGGCTCAGGCGATTGCCCGTCGAAACGATCTCCTCGATGGGCCGAGCAATGCCGAGCTAACCGCAGCTCGTTCAGCAGTGGAGCAGGCAGAGGCCAATCTGAACATCCAACGGACAAACCTCTCGGCGGCGAAGAGTAACGCCGAGCTACAAATGCTGCAAGCGGCAAATGCACTACGTGACGCTCAGCAAGCCTATTCCGATCTCTACTGGAAAAATCGTGAGCGCGAGCAGCAACTGGCGAAGTTCGGTTTAGAGTTACCGAAAGAGGCAAAAGACGCTGAAGAACAACTGTTGCGTGCCGTCGAGTCGGCAGAAGCGCGTTACAAGCAAGCCCAACTGGCTTACGAACAGGCACGTCAAAATGAGATCGATGGAATTGCAGCAGCCGAAGCCCAACTGCGAACCGCACAGAGCAACTTACAACGCCTGCTCGACGGGCCAACTGCCGATCTCGTAGCAGCCGCCGATGCAGCCGTAGCTCTGTCTCTTATACACATCT
>JAGHYT010000250.1:0-2688 GCA_017743535.1 Chloroflexus sp. | reverse complement strand
TTTCCGTACCCCCGTATACTAGGCGCTCCAAGGGGGAGAGGAAGGGGGACAGGGGGGAAGGTGAGGGCGTCCCCGCGTGACAAACATTTGAATTTCCTGTGCAAAAGTTGTGTTACATCTTCTCCTATTGACGCAACCCTCACAACCCTGATAATCTGTTCTTAACAAAATATTTTTTCCTTTCCAGCACACGCCCAACGGGCGCGGGCTTGCGTCAAGGAGGACAGTTATGCGAGCGTTTGAACCGGAAAGGATCCACAACATCGGCATATTCGGTCACCTCGGCAGCGGGAAGACCACGCTGGCCGAGGCAATGCTGATGACCGCCCACGCCATCCCGCGGATGGGGCGCGTCGAGGATGGGTCAACGACTAGTGACTATGATCCCGACGAGCACCGACGCGGGATGTCTATTTCGCTCAGTGTGTTACCCCTTGAATGGAATGGCGACAAGATCAATCTGATTGATGTGCCGGGTGCTGCTGATTTCGCCGGAGAAGCTAGCGCCGCGATGCGCATTATCGATGGCGCACTGCTCGTGCTCGACGCGAGCGCCGGTGTTGAGGTCGGTACCGAACTCTTCTGGGAGATGGCGGTACAGCAGCGCGTTCCACGCATCCTGTTCATCAACAAACTCGACCGCGAGAATGCCAATTTCTACCGTGTGATCGAGCAGGCCCGCGAAATCCTCGATGCTGCGGTGATTCCGCTGCAAATCCCAATTGGTTCTGGCAAAGATTTCAAAGGTATTATCTCGCTGCGTCAGCAGCGAGCCTGGCTGACTAGCCCCAAACACGATGGTAGCTATATCGAGGCTGATGTGCCACCAGAACTCGATACGTTGATGCACGAGTGGCGCACGGCCCTGATCGATAAAATTGCCGCAACCAACGATCACCTGATCGAACGCTATCTCGAAGGCGGTGAAGATGCGCTAACCCGTGAAGAGCTGTTGCTCGGCCTACGCACCGGTATCGCTGATGGTTCGATTGTGCCGGTCTTCTGTGGATCGGCCACTGAAGTTGTTGGCATCGCTCAACTGCTCAACGGTATCATCGACTCGATCCCCTCGGCAGGCCGGAAGACGACGACTGCCACCGATCTGACCACCAACCAGGAAGTTGAACTGCGACCCAGCCGTGACGAGCCACTGGCAGCGCTGGTATTCAAGACGGTGTCCGACACCTATGGCAGGCTGAGCTACTTCCGTGTCTTTTCGGGTGAAGTGCGCGCCGGTATGACCTTGTTCAATGCCCGTACCCGCAAAGAAGAACGGATTGCCCACGTCTACATCGTGCGCGGCAAAGAGCAGATCGAGGTCGAAGCCGTTGGCCCTGGTGACATTGGCTTACTGACCAAACTCGGCGATACGCAGACCAACGACACACTCTGTCTGTCGTCGCGCCCACTTGCGGTCAGTCCCATTCAGTTCCCTGCCCCGGCTTTCATTGCAACCGTGAAACCACGTACCCGTGCCGACCTTGACAAGCTCAGCTCGGCGCTCAGCCGGATGATCGAAGAAGACCCCTCTTTACAGGTATCCCGCGATGCACGTACTGGCGAAGCCCTGCTGAGCGGTCTGAGCGAGACTCATCTTCAGATAGTCGCTGAGCGGATGAAGCGTAAGTTCGATGTCAACATCGACCTCGAACTGCCCCGCATCCCCTACCGCGAAACCATTCGCAGCGTTGCTACTGCTCAGTATCGCCACAAGAAACAGACTGGCGGTGCTGGTCAGTTTGCCGATGTTGCCCTGCGCGTCGAACCGTTGCCCCCTGATCCCAATCGCGAAGACCCGCTCGAATTCGTCAACGAAATTGTGGGTGGTGTGATCTCGCGTGGATTCATGCCGGCCATCGAAAAGGGTATTCGCGAGGCGATGGAAGAGGGCATCATTTCGGGGAACCCAGTGGTTGATGTGCGTGCAGCAGTCTACGACGGCAAAGAGCACCCGGTCGACTCGAAGGAAATTGCTTTCAAGACGGCGGCTAAGGAAGCATTCCGCCTCGCCGCTCAGAAAGCTGGCGTGATCATCCTCGAACCGATCTACAACATGGAAATCATTGTCCCTGACCAGTTCGCTGGCGACGTGATGAGCGATATGAGTACACGCCGGGGCCGTGTGCAAGGGATGATGCCAATGGGGAATGGCAAAACGGTAATCCACGCCCAGGCACCGTTGGTAGAGATTCAACGTTATGCAACTGACCTGCGTGGCATGACTCAGGGGCGCGGACGGTTCTCGATCAGCTTTGCCGGTTATGAAGAGGTGCCGCCGCATCTGGTTAACCAAATCGTAGAAGCCCACAAGAAAGAGCTGGAAGCGGCACACAGCCATTAGTGTCTGAGAAAGCCCCTGCGGCCTGTAACCCCAGGCCGCAGGTTGGTACGACAATGCACCGTCATACTCCTCACCGGAAACCGTCTTGTAGTATTCGGTATATGCCCTGACCATCCCTGCATCCAACAGTAGAGGGTAGAATATACTACAAACCGTAGTACTACACCAGCCGGAGCGGGTTCGCAACCCGCTCTATAGGGTGATGCAGGTGAGGGGGCAGCCCTCACCCCCGGCCCCTCTCCCGCACGGCGGGAGAGGGGTGATCTGGTGCGTGAACGCGGTATCGTTGCCAGTTGCAGGATCGCCCCTGCTCCGCTCATCCCCCTTCCTCTCCCGCAGCGTGGGAG
>JAGHYT010000249.1:0-2707 GCA_017743535.1 Chloroflexus sp. | reverse complement strand
GGTACTATCGAGGTACGCAGTCCACACATCGGTGCTTTCAGCTCAAACGATGAAGCAATTCTTCAGGCGGTGGCTAACCAGTTAGCGATTGCCATCAGCAATGCCCGCATGTTCGAGAGTGAACAGCGCCGAATTAAACAATTGAGTGACATCAATCGGCTATCGATTGCCTTAACCGCGCAGTTTATCGCTCCCTCTAACCTGCAACGCATTATTGCGGCAGTGGCACAGATTTTTCAAGTAGAACAGGCGGCGATGATTCTGTTTGGTCCACAGCCGACCGATACGATTGTTGCTTTAAGTGGTCAATCATCACCCAACGACGCTGAACTTCGTCAACTTCTCCAGCGGCATCCATACCTCGCCGCGAAAATTGCCAGGCTTAATCAACCGCGCTATGTACGTTTAGCAGAACATTCTGATCTGACACCGTTGCAATCGTTTTTTGCAGCCCGTCAGTTGGAAACCGTTTTACTCGTGCCGCTCAAAGTGAAACAGCATACGCAAGGCGTGATCTGTCTCGATGTCAGTCAGCATGAACCCCTTCAACAAGCTGAATTAGAACTAACTACGACGGTTGCCAGTCTGATCGTGCAGATATTGGAAAATAGTCGTCTCTACCGGGTTGTCAATGATGAGCGCTCGACCCTCAATGCCATTTTGCAAAGTACGACTGACCCGATCCTGCTCATTGACCCAGAACGGCGCCTGTTGCTGGCAAATTCGGCTGCGCAACATCGATTGCAGATCGATCAGAAAACGCACCGTGGGCAGGTTGTCGATCAACTGCCAACCCTACAAGCAGTCCTCCCCTTCCTGGCCCGTTCTGAGCCAACGACTATCGAGATAGAACCGGAGACCGATGTCCACTTTAGTGTAAGTATTGCACCCGTGCATAGTGTTGATAAAAAAGCATTAGGGCGCGTCGTGGTCTTCCGTGATATTAGCGCTATCAAACAGCTTGAAAAACAAGAACGTGAGCGCGTGCGCAGTGTCTTCCGCCGTTATGTATCACCGCAAGTTGCCGAGCAATTGCTTAGCGCCGGGAGTGATTTCGGAACCCCAACCGAACGGACGGTGGCGGTGCTGTTCGCCGATATGCGAGGATTTACCACATTAACCGAACAGATAGATGCCCACATTCTGGTTGAGCGCATTCTCAATCGCTATTTCACGGCAATGACCGAAGCGCTCTACGCTTACGATGGCACGATCGATAAGTTTCTCGGTGATGGCTTGATCGGTGTCTTCGGAACCCCTATCAGTCACCCTGATGATCCCCAGCGCGTGATATTGGCGGCTGTGGCAATGCAACAGGCTTTTGCCCGCCTGTCTGACATATGGCGGGAAGAATTAAACCTCCAGATTGGAATGGGTATCGGGATCGGCTACGGCTCAGCAGTTGTGGGGAATATCGGCTCAGAACAGCGCCAAGACTATACCTTGATCGGTGATGTAGTGAACACTGCTGCGCGATTATGCAGCATTGCCCAGGCCGGTCAGATCATTATTTCTTCACATTTGGCACACGTGCTCGCCGATCAATCACCTTACCCCCTACGTGAACTGGGCGCGGTTCGGTTGAAAGGAAAACAGGAAGCTCACTTCATCTACGAAGTCGTGGTTGAGCAATCGCTTGCCAGAATGGTCAATCAAGAGCAACCGTAGGAATGCGCTAAGAACCTAGCCGAATCAGATGCAATGTGCGCTGCTTCGCACATGATAAGAAAGAGAGACTCCTTCCCTCGTATCATCATCCTCGTGTAAGCGAGAGCGAGCGTCTGGGGCGTTTATCATCTTGAGACAGGACCCCTGCGCGCCACCGCATACACGGCGAAGGAAGTGAGTATTGCGCTCTTCCTATCCCTCCCCATTGAACCTCTGTTGGATCAGGTAAAACCTTAAACAGTCCTGACCATCTCTCTTCTCACTTGACAGCCGCCTGTGAGCCTCTTAAGATACCCCTGACTGGTACACATTTTGACCGGTCCCTCATTCTAACTAAAGGAGCCTGTGAACCATGGTGTTATTTGCGCGGCGAGTTATTCGCCTCTGGTCAATCTGCATTCTTTGCGTAATATTCCTAATCAGTTGTACGTCGCAACCTGTTGTATTGACCGGTATCGTAACTGATGCTTACACTGGTGCACCGGTTCCCAATGCAACAGTATCCATCGGGGATCTGATGTTAACCACTGATGATCAGGGCCGCTTTCAGACCGAACGCTGGCGACCTGAAGACACGCTGGCGCTACAGGCACCGGCTTACGAACCGACAAGTTTGCCACTAGCCGACCAACCCGGCGTTGGTGCGAGTGGTGTGTTGACCGTAACCATTACTACTAGCCTGCGTCCCAATACGCTCAGTGGTCAGGTCACCGATGCCTATACCGGCCAACCCATTCGCAACGCTGAAGTTATCCTGAACGATACAGAGCCACCACTTACCACGACGAACGAGAACGGACAATATACGTTAACTGATGTGCCGGAGACGTTTAGTATTACGGTACGTGCCAATGAGTATGAACCGGTTCGTGAGACACTCTCGCGGACAACGACCTTTGATGTCAGGCTCCGCCCTAATATCCTGCGCGGTCAGGTGACTAATGTGTATACGGGTGAACCGGTGGCAGGGGCGACGGTCAAGCTATCCGATCTGAGTGTAACAACAGATGCCGAGGGGCGTTACGTATTGCGCGGTGTG
>JAGHYT010000248.1:0-2724 GCA_017743535.1 Chloroflexus sp. | reverse complement strand
AAGCGCTGTGGCCCCTCGCCACTGATCAGGAACTTTGCCCGCTCTTTCGTTCGTGCCGCCAGATTGGCAATTGCATGCTCATGGAGCTTATGTTCACCGACTTGCCAGCGTTCGAGGTGGCGTTCGTTGATGTAGGCTACACTTTGCGGTTCATCAATGACGTAGGTAATGATCAGATCGGCCAGAAACGGACGATAGGCAAGCATTGGTAATTTCTTTTCAAAGACAGCGTTGAGCAAGACGATTGGTTTGAGCATTGGCATCACACGATGGGCCACTTCGCTGAAGGTGCGCGCTTCGCGAACCGGTATTTGATCATGGAGGGTGCGCGAGAGTGTTGCATACACCAGTTCAAAGTGCTCTGGCGCCTGACGGTACGCATTATAGAACGCCGTCAAATCGACTCGTAGGTGACGTTGACCGACCCGCACCTGTACCACGTCACCTTCACGACTAAGCACCTCAATGGTAGGTTCATCTCGCAATCGTTGCTCGATGGTAGCGGCAAAATCAGACCGACTGAGCGGAGGTTGTTCAGTCATAGATCGGTATCCTTCACGTTGATAACCTCAAGAGGTTGTTGCCAGACCGTGCGCAGGGTAGTGACCGGTAGATTGATCAATGTTTGTTGCTGCCAGGTGATGTGTAGCGTTGGGTTCGCCGTTACCACTCCCAACCGAAATAGTGGTAATCCACTCAGGATCGCCTCAAATGCTGCGGTGTGTGCCGGATCAACCGCGATCAGGAAGCGGCTAGGCGTCTCGCTGAACAACGCCGTTATAAAATCACTGTGTATCTCGTCGAGCACAAGGTGTAAGCCCAGTTCACCGGCAATTGCCATTTCTGCCGCCGCGACCGCCAGGCCACCCTCGCTAAGATCATGGCAGGAACGTACCAGACCGGCCCTTATTGCCCGATGAAGAGCGCGGAAGGTTGCCGGTGCTGTTGCCAGATCGACCTTGGGCAATGCGCCGCCATCTTCAATCATACCGATTGCAGCCAGATGGCTTCCGGCAAATTCGGATCGGGTGTTCCCCAGCAGATAAACCACATCACCGGCTTGCTTCAAGTCCATGGTAACACACTGTCGCACATCGGGCACCTGTGCCAGTGCCGAGATAAGCAGGGTGGGCGGAATGGCGACACGCCGACCATCAGCATCACGATATTCGTTATTCAGCGAGTCTTTGCCGCTAATGAAGGGAGTCCCAAACGCGACTGCGCCGTCATAACATCCGGCAGCAGCCCGCACTAAGCCGGCCATCCGATCAGGTTGCTTGGGGTCACCCCAACAGAAGTTATCGAGAATGGCCGTCTGATCAGGGTCACCGCCGACAGCTACGACATTCCGCAGTGCCTCGTCGATAGCGGCTAGCGCCATCCAGTACGGATCATGCAGACCGTACCGCGGGCAGATACCAAAACCCAGTGCCAGACCGGTTGGTTCGGTGGGCAGGGGCTGGATCACCGCAGCATCGGAGGGGCCAGCCAGATTGATCCCTACCAGTGGTTTGATAATCGTTCCCCCGCCAACTTCGTGGTCGTAGGTACGAATAATGCGCTCTTTTGAGGCAATCGATGGATGGGCCAGCAAACGCAGGAGTGCCTGGTCAGGTACTACCGTTGTCAGTTGCGGCGACCGGGATAGCGCTGGAGAAGGCTGCCATACCGCAGTCAGCACCCGTTGCGGACGGCCATTGTGGAGAAATTGCATATCGAGATCGACGACGCGCAGATCGCGGTAAAAGACCCGCAGTCGTCCATCGCTGGTAAAACGTCCAATTGGCGTTGCCTCGACCTCTTCAGCCGTGCAGAGGGTGAGCAGAGCGATCAGACGATCAGGCGGCACTGCAAGTACCATCCGTTCCTGAGCTTCAGAGAGCCATATCTCCCAGGGTTGCAGACCGGCATACTTACACGGTACGTGCTCAAGGTGTACTTCCGCCCCCAATGCTGCCCCCATCTCACCGATAGCCGATGAAAGACCTCCAGCCCCACAATCAGTAATTGCCGAATAGAGACCGGCATCACGTGCCTGTAAGAGCACATCGAGCATCTTCTTTTCGGTGATCGGATCGCCGATTTGTACTGCACTCCCTACCTCGCTCGCCGTAGTATGGGTAAGTTCGATACTGGAAAAAGTCGCCCCATGAATCCCGTCGCGCCCGGTACGACCGCCCATTACGACAATAATGTCGCCCGGACGCACATTGCGCGGGTGGAGACCGCGCGGCGCCAGGCCAACAGTACCACAGTAAACGAGTGGGTTGGCCGTATAGCCGGGGTCAAACAACACTGCCCCGCCAACAGTTGGAATGCCTAGCTTATTACCGTAATCACGGATACCGGCGACCACACCGCTGGCGATCCGTCGCGGATGGAGGATACCCGGAGGAGGCGATGGTGCATCGGGCATACCAAAGCAAAGGACATCGATGTTTGCAATCGGTCGTGCCGACACACCAAGCACGTCACGAATCACGCCGCCAACACCAGTATTGGCGCCGCCGAATGGTTCGAGCGCGCTGGGGTGGTTGTGAGTTTCGACTTTATATGAAACCTCGAAATGAGCTCCAAACGCGAGAATACCGGCATTATCAACAAAGGCACTCAACACCCATTGATCATTGCGCCTAGACAGCACCTGCTCAGTTGCACGCATCAGGTACGTGCGGATAAGGCTATCAATGGTGCACTCGCCGCCGGCAAGCTGCGTCAACATCG
>JAGHYT010000066.1:0-24247 GCA_017743535.1 Chloroflexus sp. | reverse complement strand
CAGGACGGGACCTGGACATGGTGCACTGATGCGCTCCGAACGGAGGTGTGCCGTGCATCGGGACGTGAGGCGGAACTGCGCGTTGCCATGCTGGTCTTTAAATACATAATCCGCCATAGCTCGTACAGGCGGGCTTCGCCTTGCACAGCCGAGGGCTGATCGTAGCCGATAGCCAATGGTTGATGGTCGATGGGGTTGCCGTTGGAGTTCGCGTTATGCGCAGACAGGCTTTGCCCCAGAAGCTGGAATAGAACACGGATCGGCACGGATACGACGGAGCAACGCGGGTGGAGTTTTGTCTGGAATAGCCCGCGCCAGCGAGCTTCGCCTTGCATAGCCGAGGGCTTTAGCCCGACGGCACGCAGCGCATACGGGGAGCACAGCGCTGCTGCGCCCGTACAGGGGGCGCGGGGGCGCAGCGCACCTCACATGGACTTTGAAGAAATACTCCGCTCTCGCCCGCGCCGGCGGGCTTCGCCTTGCCTGGCCGAGGGCTTCAGCCCCACGGCTCGTGCGGTAGGAGCGGATTTCTAGCAATTCCCATAAAGGTTGAACCAATTATAGATGTTTATCTCCTAATAAGCTTTGCTTACGCAGTTTACCTTGATTGCCAGTTGACGACCACCGACACCACTGGCACGATCGCGGGTGCCCAACCACCATCATCGCCAGGAGGAGCCGATGGACGCCTATTGGATTATAACTGCTTTTGTCGATAGCCTCCCCCTGCCAGTCTGCCGTCGTGTGCGCGCCCGGCGCTGTCGGACGGTGCGCGGGCGCGCATGCTACGGGTAGTGCGCGGCGAAACGGGAGACGTTCGTTGAATGGCGTGTGCATCTGGTCTGCCGTCCGGATGGCGTGCCCGTGCGCGTTCCGATGCTGCCCGCAGGGGTGCGTCTGGCCTGCCCGCCGGGGCGCGGCGGTTGGGCGATACAGCCTCCAAGAGCGCGGCTGATGAGGCCAGCATCCTGGCGGAGACGGGGGTGCGCAGCGGCGCTGCGCCCGTACAGGTGCGCTGGGCGACCATGCGTCCACACGCCTGGGGTATAGACGCCATCGAAGTGCGCGCGTATCGTCATCCGATTGAGACGGTCAACCGTCACCTGGAGACGATGGGCATTGAGCGGCTTGACGCACGTCCCAATGCCGGGGTTGAACTGAAGGTACACGCAGCGCTCATTGCACTCATCTGTACGAACTTGAACTAGCAATCAAGGCAACTTAGAAAAATATCCGCGTCTTTACATGTGCATAGAGGTAAGGCTGTGACGGTTGAAAACTGGGTTAATCCTTTTGATAACCCCGAACTGGTTGCCGGTTATGAAACCTGGTACGAGACCGACGGACGTTCTGCCGACATCGCCGAGCGTCGTTTGATCCGATGGTTACTGTCGGGGCTACCACAGGCGCAGAGACTGTTAGAGATCGGTGTCGGAACCGGTCACTTTGCGCGCTGGTTGGCCTCGGAAGGGTATCATGTTACAGGTGTGGATCTGTCTGCGCCTATGATTGCTGAAGCTAGTCGCCGTGGCGGTGTGTACCTGGTACGTGCCGATGCGGAAGCACTGCCTTTCTCTGATGATACCTTCGATGGGGTGCTACTCATTACTGCACTTGAGTTTCTGCCACATCCTGAACGTGCGTTGCAAGAAGCAGCGCGTGTCACTCGCCACGGGATCGTCTTAGGTGTACTCAACCGCTGGCATCCAATGGCCTGGAAGCGAAAACGTAGTGGTTTGCCGGTCTGGCAGATTGCACGTTTTTACTCTCCATTTGAGCTTGAACGCCTGGCCCACAAGGTGTTGTCTCTCCACAACCCTCAGACGACGTGGCGCACCACATTGCTTCCCGGTTTGTGGTGGTATTATTCGCAGCTACCGCTGGGTGCTTTTATCGGAATGCGTGTGCTTTTTTCACAGTAAAATATTCTCATAATAAAAGGAGTGAATTCATGGTGAATAAAGAATTGTCATTCACATCTGGTGGTCTGACAGCGCAGGTCAGTATTTACCCCTTGCGACAGCAGCACCTTGGCCCGGCTATTGATACGGCGCTAGCGATCTGGCGTGATCGCGGCTTGGATGTGCAACCAGGTGCGATGAGTACTCTAATCGCTGGTGATGAAATGACAGTATGGGAAGCACTGCGTGCGGCGTTTGCGGCTGCAACTGCACTCGGTGAGACAGTTATGGTAGTTACAGTATCGAATGCCTGTCCCTGGTCACCATCTACGCAGGGGTAACGACTGCTACGACAGCAACACGTTTGTTCGTTCATCAATATCTTGATCTAGCTCACAGATAGAGAGTTTTCTTGGCGCCATCTGCCCATAATGAAAGTATCAAGAAGTATTACATCTTTACCTCTGTCGTACAAGGGATCAAAGAACTGCTCTCAATGAGAGGCTTTTTACTGCGCTGATTGTGAAGAATAAACCGGCCGGATCTGAACCTAATTCGCAGTGCCCATCTGTGCCGATAATAGCTCGATATACCTCTCCTTCCTCGTACCTCTATCATCTCTGTCTGCTACGTGGTGGGAATAGCCAGCGCGAGACTCATCAGCACATCCTTAAGGGCGACTTCCTAACCCGTCTTTCCTTGTTTGGCACCTATCCGAATGATCGTCTCACGATACAGCGGATGAAACCTGATAATAGAGGTACGGGCGTAGCGCCGCTGCGCCCCGACCGTTCTTCTTCTGCGACAGGGTACTCCGGATAGGCACTAAGCCGTTTTCCCCGCCTGCACCTCACCGAGCGCGGCAATCAGTTGCTGGACCGCACTGACAACCGGCAACCTACCTTCAACGACAGCCTGTTCAAGGGTCGGCAGGCGCTCACGCACGACCGGATGAGCAAAGAACAGCGTTCGCAATTGTTCATCGATTAATGTGTACAGCCAATCACGCGCCTGCTCACGACGGCGATTGGCGAATACACCACTGGCAGTTAGTTCATCACGGAATCGCTCAATCTCCTGCCAGATTTCGGCGATACCGGCGCCAGTAAGCGCCGAGCATGTCCGTACCGGTGGTTTCCAGCCCGGTGTAGCCGGAGTAAGGTAGCGTAGCGCGTGGCGATATTCAGCTTGCGCAGCCAATGCCCGTTGTCGATTGTCGCCGTCTGCTTTAGTGATGAGGAGCGCGTCAGCCAGCTCAATGACTCCTTTTTTGATCCCTTGCAGTTCATCACCGGCGCCTGCCAGCATCAACAGCAAGAAGAAGTCAACCATGCCGCGCACCGCAGTTTCGCTTTGACCAACCCCCACCGTCTCGACCAGAATGATGTCAAAACCGGCAGCTTCGCACAGCAACAGCGTTTCGCGTGTTTTACGAGCTACCCCCCCTAGACTACCGCCACTCGGTGAGGGACGAATGTAGGCATTAGGATGTCGTGCCAGCCGTTCCATACGGGTCTTATCACCCAGAATACTGCCACGTGAAATGCTGCTAGAGGGATCGATGGCCAGCACTGCGACTCGATGACCTCGTTCACAGAGCATGGTACCGAGCGCCTCGATAAAGGTGCTCTTGCCAACCCCAGGCACGCCTGTAATGCCGACCCGTAACGAGTTGCCGGTAAAGGGTAAGATTTCACGCAATACCTCTTGCGCCTGAGCGATATGGTTTGGAGCATTACTCTCGATCAATGTAATCGCACGGGCCAGAATAGTTCGATCACCGTTACGTACACCGGCAACGTATTCCTCAACCGTCAACTGCCGGCGACGTGGTCCGCCGGGTGGGGTTGATGCAGGAGGAGCGCTACCGGGCAAACCATCGTGACGGCTAGCTATTCCGGCCAATACCGATAGCGCAAATGGCAATTCTTCAGAAGTGGTAGGCCGATGCTCGCTGGTCATGATACTTCTTTACCTCTCCTCACGACGCCGGGGCGGCGACACTATCACCATGAAGTCGCCGTTGCAACTCGCGCAGCAATTTTTCAGCAGCTATTGGAATAATGGTACCAGGACCAAAGATTAGGGCTGCGCCATGAGCACGGAGAAACTCATAGTCTTGCGGCGGGATAATACCACCAATCACAACCATAATGTCCTCACGACCCAGTTTGCGCAACTCTTCGACCAGTTGCGGTAAAAGAGTTTTGTGACCGCCGGCCAATGAACTGATGCCGACTACGTGCACATCATTTTCCACTGCCTGGCGCGCCACTTCTTCTGGGGTTTGGAAGAGGGAACCAATATCCACATCGAAACCTAGATCGGCAAACGCAGTTGCGACGACTTTTGCCCCCCGGTCGTGGCCGTCCTGACCGATTTTCGCAACCAGAATACGCGGTCGGCGTCCTTCGATAGCGGCAAAGGCATCGGCCATCGCCCGCACATGGTGTATCTGCTCGACATCACTGTATTCGCTACTGTATACACCCGATACAGCACGAATCTCAGCCTTGAAACGCCCAAAGACCTTTTCCATCGCCAGCGAAATTTCACCCAGCGTAGCACGGGCCCGCGCTGCTTCGATTGCTGCCTCTAACAAATTACCCTCACCAGAAGCTGCAACCCGCGTTAGCTCGTTTAATGTTGCCTGCACTCGTGCCTCATCACGTTCAGCCCGTAGTTTTTGCAAGCGTTCGATCTGCTTCTGGCGCACAGCGGTATTATCGACTTCCAGAATCTCAATCGGCGCTTCGTAGTCGAGGCGATATTTATTGACGCCAACAATCGTCTCACGCCCTGAGTCGATGCGTGCTTGCCGACGGGCTGCTGCCTCTTCAATTCGTAGTTTGGGTAGGCCGGCCTCGATAGCTTTAGCCATACCGCCCAGCTCTTCGACTTCCTGAATGTGCGCCCAGGCGCGGCGGGCAAGCGCATCGGTAAGCCATTCGAGGTAGTACGAACCTCCCCACGGATCAATGATCTTGCAAATACCGGTCTCTTCCTGGAGATACAACTGCGTATTACGTGCAATACGGGCCGAGAAGTCGGTTGGCAGCGCGATTGCCTCATCAAGCGCATTGGTGTGCAACGACTGAGTATGACCGAGAGCGGCAGCCATTGCTTCGATGCATGTGCGGGCAACGTTGTTGAACGGGTCTTGTTCGGTCAGGCTCCAGCCTGAAGTCTGGCAATGAGTGCGCAGCGCCATCGAGCGCGGATCTTGGGGATTGAACTGTTTGATAATCTTCGCCCAGAGCAAACGTGCCGCACGCATCTTGGCAATCTCCATGAAATAATTCATGCCGATTGCCCAGAAGAACGAGAGACGGGGGGCGAAGGTATCGATTGCCAGTCCTGCTTTCAAACCGGCACGTACATACTCCAGACCATCGGCCAGCGTGTAAGCTAGCTCAAGGTCGGCGGTGGCACCCGCCTCTTGCATATGGTAGCCCGAAATGCTGATGCTGTTGAACTTGGGCATGTGTTTGGCCGTGTAGGCAAAGATGTCGGCAATGATGCGCATCGATGGTTCAGGGGGATAGATATACGTATTGCGCACCATATACTCTTTCAAGATGTCGTTTTGGATCGTACCGGTAAGCTGTTCTGGGCGTACTCCCTGCTCTTCGGCAGCAACAATATAGAAGGCCATAATGGGGATCACGGCCCCATTCATTGTCATCGAGACCGACATCTGATCGAGCGGGATGCCATCGAACAAAATTTTCATATCGAGCACCGAGTCGATAGCAACCCCTGCCTTGCCGACATCACCAACAACCCGCGGATGGTCAGAGTCGTAACCGCGGTGAGTCGCTAGATCGAAGGCGACCGATAACCCCTTCTGCCCGGCAGCGAGGTTACGCCGGTAGAAGGCATTACTCGCTTCCGCAGTCGAAAATCCGGCGTACTGGCGGATTGTCCATGGCTGAGTGACGTACATGGTTGGGTATGGCCCACGCAGATAGGGGGGAAGACCGGCAGTAAAACCTAGATGTTCGAGACCAGTCAGGTCAGCAGCAGTGTAGAGCGGTCGCACATCGATCTGTTCCATCGTGTGCCAGACCAGCTCACTCAGCGGTTGGCCCGCCTCTTGTTCGGCCCGTTCCTGCCACTGACTCAATGTCGGCACAGGCCATATATCGCGGTACGACATGGTCGTAAAATCGGGGTTTTTCACGCGACCACTCCTTTCAAGTGTTGCAGCCGAGCCAGAATCTCGTAGCAGTTAGCACGCAGGTGGATAAATTCATCAACTCCGGCAGCACGATACATATCGATCAGATCGGTGGGGTAGCCCGCCAGCACTACCGTTGTGGTTGGACTTTGCGATTTGATAGCGTGGGTGAGTGCCGGCACAATATCGGGATAGGTTTCATCTGTCGAACAGATTGTTACGATCCCGGCACCAGATGCCAGCGCAGCCGCTGCTGCTTCCTCAACACTGGCGAAACCGTCATTACCGATTACCGCGAAACCACCAGCGTTGAAAAAGCCGGTGGCGAAGTCGGCGCGAGCCTTATGTTGGCTGATCGGCCCCATATTGGCGAGGAAAACGGCTGGTCGCTGACCGGTACGGGCAGTGTAAGCATCGGCAGTTGCTCGTAAGGCTTCAAATTGTTCGGCGGCCCGATGCGCTGGAAGTGGTTCGACCTGCGGTGCGGCTGTGTCGGCTGCGGCCAGCGCACAGCTCAGCTCACCCAGGGTTGCTCCTGCTCGTATTGCTGCCAGGACAGCGGCAACCGTGCGTTGCTGTGCAAGTTCGGTCAAGGCGGTTTGACAGGCATTGGCATCGCGAATCTCGCGTGCATGACGCAGATCCACGGCGCGGGCCGTATGTAACTGAAGATGATCGATCTGACGAATGTCCGGTAATTTTTCCTGAAGATTGGGATACATATTCACACCGACGATCACTTCACGACGATGTGCAATTGCCGTAAAGCGTTCGCTCCGTGTCGCCGCAATCGCTTCTTGAGGCTTCCCGGCCTGTAAGGCGGCTGCCATGCCGCCGTGCCGCTCAATCTCCTGGAAAAACGCCCAGGCTTTGGCTGCAATCTCGTCGGTAAGTTTCTCGATGGCCCACGAACCACCGGGTGGATCGATCAGGCGGAAGAAGTTACATTCCTCTTGCAGAATGATGTGTAGGTTACGGGCAATTCGGCGCGAGAATTCGTCTGGCAAGCCCCAAGCCTCATCGAAGTGGCTGATATGCAGGCTTTGGGCTCCTCCCATCACGGCAGCCATAGCCTCACCGGTTGCACGGAGCATGTTATTGTATACATCATACCGTGTTTTGGTCCACGCTGAAGTCCGTGCGTGGATATTCATGCGTTGGGCTACCTCATTGCCATCGAAAGCAGCAACGATCCGTGCCCAAAGCATACGGGCTGCTCGTAACCGGGCAACTTCGAGAAAGAACTGCGCTCCAATCGAGAATACAAACTGCATCCGTGGTGCAACATCGTCGACCGTCAAACCTCGTTCTTGCATTGCCCGCAAATAAGCAACGCCTGTCGCCAGCGCGCATCCCAGTTCTTGCACCACACTGGCGCCGCTGTTATGGTAAACGTGCGTACTGACAATGATAGTATGTAGTCGGGGTGCATGTGTCAACGCCCACCGTGTCCACTCAGCCAGCCCGTCGTAGCAGCGGTCGAGTGATGCGGGCAGCGAGCCATCGGCTGCCAGCGTACCGAGCGGATCGGCGCCAAGTGTGCCCTGCAACCGTGCAGGAGTCAGTCCACGCTCTTCGGCGACAGCCAGCAGTAATCCTGCAACCGGTAAGACTTGTGAACCAGCATGGATCAGTAGTGGCAGATGATCGAGATCGAGCTGATCGCACAGCCGTCTGGCATCATCAAGCGTGGCAAGCGAAAGCCCACCTGCGCCAACGTGACTAGGAGCGGCGACATCAGGATCGATCCCCTGCCGTGTCGCCTGGTCGAGTGGTACGTTGAGCGTCGTTAACCCACGCGGGAGATCGGCATGCGCGGCTTGATTCACTTCGGTCGCGGTTGGATATGGTAATTCCTGCGCCACCTGCCAACGTTCACAAACCGGCCCCAATGTGCGGGTATCGCGGACAAAAGGCGCAAAACCGGGGAGTGACTCAAGATGCGGGAGATCGGCAATATCTTCGGCATTATAGATCGGCTGGAGCAGAATCTGCTCGTAGGTCTTGGTAATCAGACGCTTCTCGAACGGTACGCCCTTTAAGGTTTTTTCTGCTGCTGCTCGCCACTCAGCGTATGTTGACGGGGCAAACATATCAAACAAGCGTGGAGGCTCTGCCGACTCCGTCGTCGTATTTTGGGTGTCGTGCGCCATGACCTTACTCCTTGCGACAGCACATGACAACACGTTGCTATCGTTAGTATACCGCAAATCACCTGACCAAACGGCCTGATGTATTGCCACAAAAGGAATACATTCGTCACTTCTCGGAAAGAATATGCTGAGCAACTGGTGATTTCAAGGGTTTATTATATATAGGTGGGTTACAGCACGATAACCGCCAGGAATTGTAGCGGTTTTCAACGTTTTTCCCTGGCCGGTTATGGTGATGGCGAAGAGAGGGGCAGGTTCGCCCGCCTCGCGAGCGGGGGCTTAGGGATGCCGCTGGCGAGCAGTCTTGGCGCCTGATCAAAAACTTGGGCTTTTGCTGAGGCACGACCATGGCATCTCCAGAATGGTTCGGGGAACGTTGGCGAGCAACTGGACCTCCTCCCCATCCCCCCATTCAACCTACACGGGGTGAGGAAAAAGGGACGGAGCGTGGCTGGCGCAAAAGCACGTTGGCACTTCCTCACGAGATGATTGCGCGGGTACGGTACGTGTCCAATGAGAAAGCTGGGTTTTTGTTCAACTTCTTAAAGATGACAGGGTACGAATGCGCCAGGTAATGGTGGTTCTACGTACCACAAACGCGGGCCAGAGGCCCGCGCTCCTAGGCATTCAGGTGGGTCGGCTTTTATTACCTGACCCATGCGTGACATGCGTCAGCGGCGATCCGCTTGCTGCTTTTTTCGCTGTCTAAGTGCCTCGCAACTTCTTCCTCATGCCCTTCCTCATCGTCTTGGTGGAGAGGAAAGGGGAGATTGAGGTCGGGAAGGAAGGATTGCGCCCTCTCCCTTCTCTTCCCGTTGCTGGCACTGTTCAGCAGGAAAAGTCTTGAAAGGTTCTATATCCGCGACTGTCTAGCAGATGTGCTCGCAGACATAGCCTGGCAATTCAGATGGATCAAGGCGCACTTAGCTGATCCGCTCAAAAATACCGGCTGCACCCATCCCACCACCAATACACATTGTCACCATACCGTACCGACCACCGCGGCGCTCGAGTTCATCGAGGAGTTGTACCGTTAATTTAGCACCAGTACAACCAAGTGGATGGCCGAGGGCAATTGCACCGCCGTTGACGTTAACCCGTTCTTCGTCGAGTTCGAGTTGGCGAATAACGGCGATGGATTGAGCGGCAAAGGCTTCATTTAGTTCGATCAGATCAATATCGGCAAGATTGAGGCCCGCCAGTTTGAGTGCCTTGGGAATGGCAACAACCGGTCCGATACCCATCACTTCCGGTTCGACCCCACCAACGGCAAAGCTGACAAAGCGTGCGCGGGGCTTCAATCCCAACTCAGCAGCCCGCTCGGCGCTCATCACGACAACGGCTGCCGCACCGTCACTCATCTGTGAAGAATTACCGGCAGTGACCGTTCCCTCTGCGGCAAAGACCGGTTTCAATTTCGCCAGTGCTTCCATCGATGTGTCGGCACGCGGCCCTTCGTCGCGATCAAAGACCTGAACTCGTCGTTGTGGCCGACCGTCTGGACCAATCTCTACCTGCTCAACTTCAACCGGCACGATACTGCGGTCAAACAGGCCGGCAGCTTGCGCTGCCAGTGCCCGCTGGTGAGAACGCAGGGCAAAGGCATCCTGCTCGGCGCGGTCAATTTCAAAGCGTTGGGCCACCTTTTCAGCCGTGAGACCCATGCTCAGATAGACTGCCGGATCGTGTTGGGCCAGATAAGGGTTGGGCGAGAACTTATTCCCGCTCATGGGAACCATGCTCATACTCTCGGTGCCACCCGCGACAACAACCTCGCTCTGGCCTGACATGATCTGGTAAGCGGCCATTGCAATAGTTTGTAACCCCGAGGCACAGAAGCGGTTGACCGTTACTCCACATACACTATCGGGAAGACCGGCACGCTGAGCGGCGATGCGCGCAACATTCAAGCCCTGCTCACCTTCGGGCATCGCACAGCCCATGATCACGTCTTCTACCAGGGCCGGATCAATGGCGGCTCGTTCGATGGCCGCTTTCACCACGATTGCTGCCAGATCATCGGGCCGAACGGTACGCAATGCACCACGACCGGCTTTCCCAACCGCCGTTCGTACACCAGAAACAATGACTGCCTCACGCATGGTGATACTCCTTCGTTTATCGTGAGCGCTGCTATGATGCTAACCACCGGCTCCGCGCCGTACCGCGGAGCACACAATCGTCCCTTACCCTTCGATTGCTGTTGTTCGATGGTGTTTAATTCCGTAGCGGTTTACCGTGTTCGAGCATATGACGAGCACGCGCCTGTGTCCGTGGATCCTTCAGGAGTTCGAGCACCATTGCCCGTTCCAGTGAATGCAGGTAAACATCATCAACCCACTGTGGACTTGTTAGTTCCCCGCCGCACAACACATAGGCGAGTTTTTCGGCGATAACCGCATCGTAGGGCGTGGCAAAACCGCCTTCGCGCATCTGGTAAATTGCAATGCGCGCTGCTGCCAATCCATCGCGACCAAGTGCATAGCACGGTTTGGCAGTGATAGCTGGCGTATACCCTTCTGCAACTAGACGCAAGACCTCACGCTTGGCTTCGCCGATCAGATAATCTGGATTAAAGACGATGCGATCAGTCGGACGGAGCAGACCCAATTCTTTCGCTTCGTGAGCGCTGGTGGCAACTTTTGCCAGCGCAATCGTCTCAAAAACATGCTGGAAAGCCTTGAGCGGGTCGCCACCGTTTCGGACGGCTGCTGCGATAAACCGTCGATTCATCTCGGTACAGCCACCCCATGCCGGAATAACACCCACTCCGAATTCGACAAAGCCCATATAGGTTTCAGCAGCAGCAACTGAAGCCGAGCTGTGCATCGCAAGCTCAACACCACCGCCTAGCGTCTGTCCAAACGGTGCACTCACAATCGGTTTGGCGCTATCACGCATGCGACGGAACGTCTGCTGAACCAGCGCTGCATACTCGTCAATATCGTCCCAGGCGCCGGTCATGACGGCAGCGCCAACATCATTGAGATCAAGACCGGCAGAGAAACGAGGACCCTGGTTGCCGACAACCATCCCAACCCATGGCCCCTGCTCTAGCTCATCGAGGGCTTTGATCAACATCTCGATGACTTGACCACCAATCGTATTCGCCTTCGAGTGCAACTCGAAGCACAGCACACCATCACCGAGATCGATGACACTAGCGCTCTCGTTTCCATGCACTTCACGTCCGGCAGCTTTCAACGCCGCCAGATCAATCGCTCTTGGATCACGAGCAATCGGTTCGAGCTTACCGGTAGCGACATTATACGCTGCCGGTGTTCCATTCACTTCGCTGTAGAACTTGCCCTCGGCGGCAATCAGTTGATCGACCCAGGCCGGAAGGCTCTCGCCAAACGCACGCATACGGTTAGCCGTTTCGGCGATACCCATCGCCTGCCAGAGCTGGAATGGCCCTTGTTCGTGAGCAAACCCCCAGCGCATCGCGTTATCGACATCGGCGACGCTGTCGGCAATTTCAGGCAGCCGACGTGCAGCGTAGGCCATCATCGGATAGACCGCTGCCGCTACCAGTTTGGCCCCGCGATCGCCTTCTTCAGCCCGACCGAGGATATAACGCAGCCGTTCAGGGAGCGATTTGATTTTGCGGGCTGCTGTTACCAATTCATCAACAGTTGCAGTTCCTTGCGGTGGTACATACTCGAGGGTCTGTAGATCAAGCGGCCAGAATTCACGCTTGCCATCACGCTTCACTTCTTTGTAAAAGCCTTGTCCGACTTTCTTCCCCAATTTCCCTGCTGCCACCAGTTTTTGGGTGAGATCGTTCTGGCGGTAAACTTCACGACTCTCGTCGTCGGGAATGGCATCGTACAGGTTACCGGCGACGTAGGCCATTACGTCAATGCCGACCTGGTCGAGTAATCGGAAGGTGGCAGTGTTGGGGCGCCCAATAAGTGGGCCGGTGAGCGCATCGACCTCTTCTACCTGATAACCGTGCTGCAGGGCGTAATTGAGCAGTACTTGCCCAGCGTACACAAAGATGCGGTTTCCAATGAAGTTGGGGCGATCTTTGCACATAACCACCCCTTTGCCCAGACGTTCTTCGGCAAACTGGCGGAAAGCGGCTACGACTGCCGGGTCGGCATCATCACCGGGAATGATTTCGAGCAAGCGCAGGTAGCGCGGAGGATTGAAGAAGTGGCTCCCGAGGAAGTGGCGGCGAAATGCTTCGCTGCGTCCTTCTGCAATGATACGAATAGGAATGCCAGAGGTATTCGTGGTGACAATAGCGGTTGGTTTGCGTATCGTTTCGAGACGGGCCATGAGGGCTTGCTTGGGGCCGATCTGCTCGACAATCGCTTCAACGATCCAGTCACATTCGGCCAACCGATGAAAATCGTCCTCGGTATTCCCTAATGTGATAAGTTCGGCACTCCGCTCGCTGTACAGATTGGATGGACGAGCCTTGCGCATGCGCTCAAACCCTTGTTGCACAATCCGATTGCGAACCTGCGGGTGATTGAGGGTCAGCCCTTTGGCTTCTTCTTCGGCGGTGAGTGACGTTGGGGGAACATCAAGCAATACGACCGGGATACCGGCGCCGGCTACCAGTGCAGCAATTGCCGCACCCATGGTACCAGCGCCAATTACGCCAACGCGCTTGATCTGGTAGGTCATTGGGTCCTCCTTGACCATTCGAGACGGCACGTTATCCAGGCAAACGTGCCATACACACGGATCGACGCACAAGTCGGGTTCTCTAGGTGGTTCCGACGAAACCCTTAGACGCACTGCGTCATGGAATGCTCTTATCATACCATAAGTTGCTGTTTGTTGGGAAGTGCGAAGCAACGTTACCGGTTTGCCTTCGTCTCCGCGATGCAGCGCTTCTGGCAGTGGGCAGAAGCATTGCCGTGAGTGAGCGGTACGCGACCGGACACCTCACTTTTTACAGCCGCTTCCTCTCACTTCTCTGGTTTTTGATCTGAGCACATGGTACATTGACGCTCTACCCGCTTATTGCTACAATTGTTAAGTAATCCACTTGACTATTGGAGGTAAAGATGCGCATCTCAAGCAAAGGTGATTATGGACTGCGAGCGCTGTTTGATCTCGCACAGCACTACGGCGAAGGGCCGATCCAGAGCGAAGCCATCGCTAGCCGTCAGGGTATTCCGGTCAACTATCTCAATCAATTGCTGATCACCTTACGGCGAGCAGGGTTAGTCGAAAGCCTGCGCGGGCCACAGGGTGGTCATCTCCTTGCTCGTTCACCCGAAACGATCACGCTGCTAGAAGTGCTGACGGTTCTGGAAGGCCCGATCTTACCTACCGAAGGCGGTCGTGACGATCTCCAACCCACAGAGCCGGTTGATCGTATGGTTATCGATGAGGTCTGGAGTGAGTTACGAACGACCGTTGAGCGCCGGTTAGCCGCAATCACCCTTGATGATCTCTGTCAACGCAAACGGAGCAGGGATGGCGCGGTCATGTACTACATCTAGCGGATCACAGAACAAAGTTGCAGCTCGATGCCGGTACTATCACATGACCAGTCCCATACTCTCCATCCAAAAACGGAGCCACGACATCATTCCGGCGATCAAAAGGGTTGGAATAAGCGCAATCGTTGCCGGTTGAGCAAGTTGCCGCAGATGGGTTACTTTCCCTTCATAACCCATGAACAGACTTGTCAAGAGCAAACAAACCAGATAGAGCACGCCAAGAATGCCGAAAAAGGCGAGAAAAGCCAGTGGCCAGAACGTAATACCTAGATTACCGTAGATTGCTGCTAGCGCCAACAAGTCTACTGCGATAATGCCGAGCAACTCTGACCAGCGGGAAAAGACCGGTTGTTGCGGATCGACGTTTTGACGCAGGGTATTGTTGAGCACAATGTGCAGCATTGTTGCGATGGTAATCCCCATTCCCATGCCGGTAAGCGTGCGTAAGAAATTATCCGGCTGATACCAGTTGGGTAAGCCTAAATCGAGCAAGAGTGAATTGAATCCATCAACGGCCATAATCCCGACAAACGCCAACAGCGTGAGAGAGATATGCCATGGAGGAAGTTTGCCAGCCCGTCCCCGCCCTATCGCGTACAAATAGATAAATGTCAACATAAAGCTCAGGTAAATACCGCTGTTTCTAGCGCAGAGTGGAAATTGTAGTCCGCCGACAAAGATGTTGTGTTGCTGGGCGCAGATACCGTGCACTACTGCGTACATCTTCCATTCCAGCGGCATCCCCGGACTAAACAGCAATGCCAACAACAAGGCGCTAAAGCTGCCGAGAAAGATTGCCCCCCACGGTAATGAGCGTCTAGTCGCTACCTTACGCGCAGATATACGCTCCTGCGCCATGCGCAGAATATCGTCTGGAGTGTACTCGCTCATCGTACCTCCGCTAGTCGTTCGGCCAATCGCTCGGCGGTCAGTGCACCAACATGACGCACGGCAATTGTGCCATCACGATTGATGAAGAATGTGGTGGGGAGATTAATGACCCCATACCGTTCACCGATAACACCGTCGCGGTCGGTGATGAGCGGAAAACTCACTCCAACCTTCGGTGCGAAAGCACTGATCGTTTCAGTTGACTCGTTACGGTTTACCGCTAAGATAACCAGATCAGGATTCGTGCGGCGTGCTGCATCGAGAGTTGGCATCTCTTCGATGCACGGTAGGCACCAGCTTGCCCAAAAGTTGACGATAACCGGTTTCCCTCGTAAATCACTCAATTTGTGGGTACCATCCGCCAGTGTATAACTGAAATCAGGCGCCATTTCACCGGGAATAGCTGCCCAATCAGGTCGTGCATCAATAAGACGGCTTTCTGAAGCTATGGGTGTTTCACCCACCACGAGCGGCTGACCGGTCGTCGAACCATTACTACATGCGGTTGCTGTTAAACCGAAAATCAGACTGAAGAGAATGATAAGACGTTTCATATCGACCATGTGTAACAGTACGATTTCTTTTTCTACCATCTAATTGTTCATTGTACCACGTTAGCAAGGTGATTGTCGCTTGTTCGGAGCACGTCTGATTTCCATCTCCCTGCTGGTCCCTTAAGAAGATCGCAAGCCTCACCTACCTATAAATTTCTTCATCTCCCATGATGAGGATTAGCATAAGAATCCGATGCAGCGAGGAACAACGTATGCGTAGACACATTTTTCAGTGTAATAACGGTTAATTTCACCATTGAGAAAGGAGAAATGAAGGCAATGTCATGTTTTCGTCTATCCCTTGCAAGATTTAACTCGTATTGTAATATGGGAGAAACTTGTTAGTTCATGATTTTTCAATCGCCAACCTGAAAACTAATAAAGCTACTACTATACTAACAGGTAGGAACAACAATGTTTCGATAGAAGAAATTGACAGAAAGTTTCCTATTATATTAAGGAGAGCGTAGACAAAAAATAATCCATAACAGGATGTTAAAGACTTTTTTAAAACGACCAACCTTGATATAGTCTACTTTTATAGCTATTGTAACAGCAAAAAACACTACTGTTATCAAGGCAACCATCTCAAACACAACCAGCTCTGTTGGCGAATCACCAATTTGCCCTCCCCACACAATGTCAGGTGGAATCACCTGGGCCAGCACAAGAAGATGAAAGATAACTAAAAGGCCATAAATAGCCAACAGAATATTAGCAGCGAGTTTTGTGCTTATGAATTTTTTTCACTTTTGACCTCCATTTACACGCCAGTATTACTTTCTGGGAGCTAGTTTGGAATGACTTGTATGATCCGTGCAACGTCTTCGTCCCGATACCAAACTCAATGACACACTACGAACATCCCTTTACGTGATAAGGTTTGCGGCTTATACAGTAATACCACGATCACTGCCCAAATTATAACCATCGTGCTTACGATTGCTGCAAGTAATCCATTACCCGCACTAGAGGCGGATATGTAATTGAAACAGCCGTGAAATATGGCAACAATAAGGATACTTCCTTCCGTATTGTTAAACAACCATGTGAACACAATCGCTCCAGCAAAGAGGCCAATGAGCCATCCAGGAGCGATTGACGCTTCAAATACGTAAAAGAATTGTGGCAAATGCCACAGCGCCCAGAAAAACGTCAATATGGTAGTTGCAAAAAATGCATTGCAATCTTTTTGTAAACGAGGAAGTACGAACCCTCGCCAGCCAATTTCTTCACCTAAACCAAAAGTGAATATCCAGAGAAACAATGCCCCTATACCTAATGGTGGTAGAAAACGAACGGTTCCTAAATCAAAGATGGATATACAGTCGTTGGTTAACATATTTATCACTATAGCAACAAGGAACCCCATGATAAGCGGTGATAAGGCAACAACCCACCAGACAACCCCGACTCGCCATTTGATAATTCTTTTCCAAAGTTCTTGTAGTCCTGACTGCCCCTGAGTGACGAACGTCATGATCAGAGCGGCTAGCATCGGCCCGTAGGCTACGAGGTAATGAAACCATTTTGGAAAGATAGGTTGGATCATTCCCTGTTTGGCGAGTGCTAGAGGAATGCCGAGTGCCCACGAAATACTATAGGCGAGGAAAAAATACCCGATAAGGTTGCTTTTATTCTGTGAGAGCGGTAACTTACGCATCATGCTCTCCTTCGGAGCGACGTTGATTTGATACGACACCTAGCTGAACGGCGAAGCAGTGGTGATCGGAAGCATCACTTAGTTTAGTAAACCTTTGATGCTTACCCGTCCCAAATATCGACTTACCTAGCGATGATGGAATGCTGTATTAAAAAGCGGAAGATATTCGTAATGTTCGTTATCTGTGAGCATGCAATACTGGATACAGTTTACATCAAAATATTCTCCATGTGAAGACACTTTTGCAAATTCTAAAGATTTTCCACGTTTCTGCCCGTCTAGCCAAATAAGTAAGGAGCGGTGAGTGGTGGAGACGAGTTCTCAACAACCTTCAACCTCGCGTTTCCAATCACCGTGTGGAAGAGAATTAGTAATATAATATCATCAACCAATCGATTAGGATGAGAGATACAGCATATGTCCGATACCGACTTGTGTCTTCAATCAGCAACCGTGATCGCCCGCTTGATTCGTCAGCGTACCGTTTCAGCCAGTGAGGTGCTAGCCGCTCATCTGCAACGCATCGCAGATGTGAATCCACAGGTTAATGCCATTGTCACGCTCGACATCGATGGTGCGCAGGCGCGTGCGCGGGCTATTGATGAAGCACTAGATCGCGGTGAAGACCTCGGCCCATTAGCAGGCTTACCGATAGCCCATAAAGATCTGGCCGAGACCAAAGGCATGCGTACAACGTATGGTTCACCGATCTTTGCCGATTTTGTCCCTGATTTTGATGCGCTGATTGTTGCTCGTCTGAAAGCAGCAGGTGCAGTCACTCTAGGAAAGACAAACACGCCCGAATTCGGCGCCGGTTCACAAACCTTTAACCCGATCTTCGGCCCGACCCGTAACCCCTACGATCTGAGCAAAACCTGTGGCGGCAGTAGCGGTGGTGCTGCCGTAGCACTGGCCTGCGGTATGATAGCGATTGCCGATGGCAGTGACCTCGGTGGCTCATTACGCAATCCGGCTGGTTATTGCAATGTCGTCGGTTTTCGTCCTTCACCAGGCAGAGTACCGATCTGGCCCGATCCAACGCCTTTTCTGCCCTTTGCGGTTGATGGCCCTATGGCTCGTACCGTGGCCGATATTGCGTTGATGTTGCAGGCCATTGCCGGTCCAGATCCACGGGCGCCGCTCTCGATCAGCGAACCGGCCACGCTGTTTGCGCAGTCGCTCGAGCGAGACTTTCGCGGTGTACGCATTGCCTGGAGTCCTGATCTGGGTGGGTTGCCGGTCGATCCTCGCGTGAGTGAAGTGCTTGCAGCCAAACGTGATATTTTCATCCAGCTCGGTTGCCATGTTGAAGAGGCAACCCCCGATTTACGCGATGCAGATGAAATCTTTCAGGTCATGCGGGCCTTCCGCTATGAACTAACGCTTGGCGAGTTGCTTGACCGTGAACGACATCGGATGAAAGACACAGTTATCTGGAACATTGAAGCTGGACGTGCCTTGAGTGGGCCGCAAATCGGTCGCGCTATGCGGCTCCACGCTGCGCTGCTCGGCCGCTTATACGATTTTATGCAAACGTATGAATTTATTGTGGCACCAGTAAGTCAAGTACCACCGTTCCCGGTTGAACAACCGTACATCACCGAGATTAACGGTGTGCCAATGAGTAATTATATTGAATGGATGCGATCGTGTTACTATATCTCGGTCTGCAATGTACCGGCTATTTCCGTACCCGCCGGTTTTACCCGTGATGGCTTGCCAGTAGGTATCCAGATCATCGGACGTCCGAGAGCCGATCTGGAAGTATTACAATTAGCTCATGCGTTTGAGCAGGCAACCCAGTATTGGCGACAGCATCCAAAACTGGTTACTGGTTGCAATTGAGAGTGCTATAATGCAATTGTGCAAACGACATCACTGCCAGTTGGAATAACACCTGTCTTAGGGCGGCCACAGATCATCTTCTTCTGTGAATTGGAAGGGCCGTCCCTGTTAGAGTTACTTGCAACACCGGGAGTGCTCTCATTTCTGGCAACCGGTGGATATGGTGTTGCAGTAGCCCTTCACAACCTCGCGCCAGAGACAGCTCAGGCAGTTGCAATCCTGAATCAGCATCGGATTCCTGTAATTGCCTGGCTGCTCTTACCGGCCGAAGAGGGTTTTTGGTTTAATCTACAGAATTATCCTCAGGCGATTGAACGGTATCGCGCAATACGGCAGTGGGCGATTAGTCACAATGTACAGTTTCAGGCTATTGGTCTAGACATTGAACCACCACTGGCTGAAGTGATTGCCAGCCGACGACGTGGAATTCGTGACATCGCCCGTCGAATCTGGTTAGCCCACGAAAACGTTCTCTACGAGAGTGCCCGTGCTGCCTACATTGATCTCATTGCTGAAATCCATCATGACGGCTACGAAGTTCATACATATCAGCTACCCTTAATCGTCGATGATCGGCGGGCAGCGACGACAACCATTCAGCGTGCACTTGATATCGTTGATCTCCCGGCTGATGTCGAAGTATTACTCTGCTTCAGCAGTATCCCGATCAGTCAGTTGGGCAATGATCTCGGTGGCGCCCTGATCGATAGTTACGGTCCTGCTGCTGATGCCATTGGCGTGGGGTGTATCGTTGGCAGCACGGTACGAGCTAGTAGCGCTGAAGATCTTCCACCATTGACATGGGATGCGCTCGAACGCGATCTACAACTGGCTGCCCACCATACGGATACGATTTATCTCTTTTCACTGGAGGGATGTGTTGAGCGGGGTTTATTACCACGTCTTAATCAAATCGATTGGACGGCTACACCTCGTCCTGAAGTGAGCAAACGTCTCTTGGTCAATAGCTTGCGCATATTGCTTTTCATCGTTATGCTAGCAATGCGTTTCAGTCGACCAATCCTGGCTTGGTCGGGGTGGATTGTCGCTGCATTCTTATTCTTCCGTTTGCGCCAACAGAAACGCTATGACAATTAATTTTCATACTGATGTTGAAACGGCGTTGCGGGCCGAAATGGTACTCTGTGGCCGCTTACTCTACGAGCGTGGCTTAATCGTAGCTGGTGATGGCAATCTATCAGCTCGCCTACCTGATGGTTCGATCCTCATTACCCCGGCAGGGTTAGCCAAGGGGATGTTAAACCCTGAAGATCTGGTCGTCATTGATCATGATGGTCAATTGATCCGTGGCTCGCCAGAACGTCAGCCATCTTCGGAACGCCATCTGCACCTTTTCGTTTATCGTCATCGCCCTGATGTTATGGCCTGTGTTCATGCCCATCCACCAACTGCGGTAGGCGCAACACTAGCTGGAGTCAGTCTGGCCGAACCGATCTTGCCAGAAGCGTTGATTGCCCTGGGGCCGATACCAACGGCACCATACGCACGCACCGGTACAGCCGAAATGGGCGAGGCGATTGCACCGTTTGTAGCCGATCACGACGCAATACTTCTTGCTTACCACGGTGCGATCACCTATGGATCTAGCCTGCTCCAGGCATTTCACCGTATGGAGCAGATCGAGCATTGCGCCCGGACACTACTTGCTGCTCATCTGTTTGGCGGTGCACGTCCTCTACCCCCTGAACGAATTGCGGAATTAACAGAAATACGGCGTGCTTTTCGCGCTCTAGGACGGATTTGATGGAAGGGAGGAAGACATGAAACTTTCGCCAGCAAAAATCGATCAACTGGCAGCAATGTTGGTTGATGTATTGGCAGAGACAGAGGGTGTCTTATTTCAGGCCAGTGATCCGGAACTACGCGCAGCCATTCGTGAAATTATGACTGATGAGTTAGAGGTGGAAGATCGGCTAAATGCCGAGGTTCACCGGATGTTACAGGCGTATAAGTACGAAATTACACAAGGACGTCTCGATTACGATACGCTTTTTCGTCGATTACGTCAAAAATTGATTATTGAACGCAAAATTGTTCTCTAACATTCGTTTACTACGAAGCAGTGGTGTGTTGACAAGGTGTTTCCACTCGTATTCACTGAAGCAACACCTCTCTTTTATGGCTGAGGTAGCCTCTATGCTGCAAATCGAAACAGACAAACGCGAGCAAACAACGGCAGTGACCGATCTGATGTTGGCAGGAGCAGCATTAGGTGCTATCTGGCGTTTACGAACGGGTAGAGGTTGGCGCGCTCGTCTCTGGCAGCTTGCGTTTGGGCTACTGGCCATGAGCAGTTTGCTGGGGGCAATCATCCATGGCTTACGGCTTTCAGCAGCTACTCGTGAGCGATTATGGCAACCCTTGAACGCATCGCTCGCTCTTGTTATCTCATTTTTTATCATGCTGGCAATAGGTGATCGCTGGGGTGAAAACGTTAGCCGCCGCATCTCACCTGCGCTCATTAGTACAGTACCTGCTTTTGTCTGGATCAGTCGTCGTTTTCAACGTGGTTTTCTCACATTTATCATCTATGAAACAGTGGCTATGACCATAGCACTAGCCATTTACATTGATCTGGCTTACCGTTATCGCTTTCCTGGAGCCAGCAAGATCGCATCTGGTATTCTCGTTACGATACTGGCCGCTGCTATTCAAAACAGCTCAATGGAATTGCACATTAGAGATCTCATATTTGATCATAATGGTCTTTTTCATCTCGTACAAATGGTGGGATTGTTATTTCTGATGGAAGGTGCTCGGGCCAGCATAGGGTTAGACAGCAATGTATGATGCGTTTACTTCACGTAATTGGTGTATTGATCAATCTATTTTTGATCGTAGGGTGTGGTAGTCGATCAGTACCATTACGAGAAACCCAACTGATCAATGGGCTGGCGATTACGCTGGAAACACTCGAACATCCAAGAATAAACACTGCCGTCGATTTTATTGTTGTGTTGCAAGATGATCAGGGCAATCCGGTATCCGATGCGAATGTCTATCTCGATCTCGATATGCCGGCAATGCCAATGGGAATAACTCGACCGGTAGCCTTACCTGAGGGGGCAGGCCGTTATTGGGCACGCACTGCGTATACGATGGAAGGTTTGTGGGAAATCACTGTTGTTGTGGAACATGCAGAAACCACCTATCGTGCCACCTTTCGTCGCGATGTACTGAAATAAGTGGGGAGAATTATGCTGAACCCTCGCCTCTTTTTGACGCTGATCGTCAGCATTGTAACAATTGTTATGGTTGGGTGTGGTCAACCTGCGACTGCCCCTACGCCTGCCGCATTACCAATTGCACCCGTCATTGCAGCGTCTGAGCTGGTGATAGGGCTTAATCGTCTGCCCTTTGGTCTTCTTCAAGGTGGTGTCCCGCTCAACGATCCAGATTTGACTCTAGGCGTGACCCTATACTATGTTGGCCCTGATGGTGATCGAACCAAGCCGGTTGCCACAACGCAAGCCGTCTATCGCGGACAGGGCTTACCGGTTGGGCTGTACGTTGCTTACGCCACGTTTGATCGAGCTGGTGGTTGGGAGGCTGAAATTACCATTCCACAGCCGAATGGAACCCAGACAAACCGGATTCGCCTCGATGTAAGCGAGCGCGCCTTTGCGCCAATGGTTGGTGATCGTGCAATCCCATCGCGGAATCTGACCGCAGCCGACGTTCCATCCCTTGATCAACTGACATCAGATCCACGCCCTGATCCGGATTTTTACCGAATGACCATTGCCGACGCCATAAACGCTGGCAAACCGTTCGTTGTCTCATTTGCAACGCCAGGCTATTGCCAGACCGCAGTCTGCGCGCCAAATATGGCTGTCTTGAAACAGCTTAAAAGTGAATTCGGGGATCAGGTCAATTTTATTCACGTTGAAGTCTACCCTTACCCTTTTGGCGAGTCATTCCAGCAAGCCAGAACTGTCGATGCCATGAAAGAATGGAACTTACGTACTGAACCCTGGACGTTCCTGGTTGACCGGCAAGGCATTATTCAAGCTCGCTACGAAGGGGGAATTACGTTTGCCGAATTGCGACCGGCGATTGCTCAACTCGCTGCTGGTCAGCCGATTAATCCAGTGCCGTAGTCGGATGTTCAAATCCGAACCAGATATTGAGTGGGCCATCACGTGCTGCCTCAGTTGGCGTCAAAACTGGCGAGACACAAGCATCAAGCGGTTCAAAAATGGTCATCCATTCGTGTAATGACCGTTGGCGAAAAATATCGGCTAAGGTTGTTATCAGGGTAGATTGAAGGGAACGTTCATACTGAAGAGGAATAAGATCAGGTCGTTCTAATGCCAGACAGACCCGTTGCCAGAAATGCGGTTCTAGCGCAGCCACTGCCAGATAGCGGTCATCAGCCGTCTTGTAGAGGCGATAGCAAGCCAAATGTCCGTTAAGAGTATCATCACGCTGTAGACCCGCGAGCGCCAGGGCAAGGGCTGGAGCATTAAGCCAGCGTGCGGCTGTTAGCATAGAGGTTTCAATGCGTCCCCCGCGACCTGAAAGACTGCGCGACAGTAACCCGGCCAGTACGCTTGTTGATGCCATTAGTCCGCTTATCATATCGGCAACGTGCACACCTGGAGTTTGTGGAACGCCGGCACCGGAAGCAAGAATCCCGGCCAGCGCTTGAGCGTTCAGATCGTGCAACGCTTCATACTGACGCGGATGGCCACTCGGAGCACCTCTAATTGAAACGATGAGTAATCTTGGGTTCATTACCAAGAGGTCGTGGTCGGCAAAACCCAGTTTGGCCAGTGCGCCGAGGCGTAAACCGTCGATCAACACATCGGCAGATCGAATCAAATTGTTCAACACTGCTCGATCTGCTGGTTGACGCAGATCAAGAGTACGAAACTGCTTCGACCGATTTAGAAATGCGAACAGCGGATGTTCGCCCGCTTCATTCAGCGGAGGCAAGGTACGCATCGGATCGCCGCCAGGACGCTCAATCTTTACCACCGTCGCCCCAAGTTGAGCGAGAATTGCGGTACAGAGCGGCCCTGGAATGTAACTAGCGATCTCGATGACCGTTATCCCATTGAGAACATGCGAGAGTTGAAGCATAAGACCTCGCTCTCGTTTTTATTCGAGTCGGTGGTATCGTACCACAACTACACGTGCTTGAAAATGTCGCAAAATCATGAAGCATGACCTTCAGTTAAAAGTAAGATTTAGCTCTTCAGAAAGCAGTAAAACAAAATTTTTAAGACCCTCTTGACAACCTACGACCAACATGCTATACTACGCGAGCTGGAACGAACGAGGTCTCACTCGTGAGTAACGAGGCAGACCAAACAAGTGGAGAGAAAACCGAGCGAAACGCGCTGAAGACAATTCAGAGACGTCGCCAGGAAACTTCAGTAATACTGGATTTTCCTGGTTTTGTTTTCTCCCTCGTTCCGCAAAAGCACCTTCACAACTGAATGACGAGAATAGCCAATAGACGCCACGTCAATTCGGTGAAGGGAGGCAGCGCAAGCTGCAACTCAACACCAAGCATGTAGAGTTTGATCCTGGCTCAGGACGAACGCTGGCGGCGTGCCTAATGCATGC